>JAFAGX010000528.1 GCA_019237515.1 Acidobacteriaceae bacterium | reverse complement strand
AGGCGGGATCATTCCCGAAGAGAAGGATCTGATTCCCGCAGAGATATTTCGCCAAGCCAAAGTTGCCCTGGATGAATCTGCCGCTGTGATTCTGGTGGCGGATGGCCGCAGCGAACTGGCAGCCCCGGATATAGAACTGGCCCGTCTGCTCATCCGAAGCGGGAAACCCGTGTTTCTTGCGGTAAACAAAATTGACACGGACAAGCAGCAAGGACTTAGCGATGATTTTCATCGGCTCGGGATCCCTCGGTTGTTCCCGATTTCCGCCGAACACGGACGTGGAGTCGATGAGTTACTGGATGCGGTACTCGAAGCTCTGCCGCCGCAGGAAAAAACCACAGAGAACACGGAGAACGCACAGGAACAGCCAACCGAGATCAAGGTTGCAATCATCGGTCATCCGAATGTCGGCAAATCCACGTTGCTGAACCGTCTGACCGGGACGGAGCGCGCCATTGTTTCGCCTGTGCCCGGAACCACCCGCGATGCGGTCGACGAGGTCGTGCAACGAAACGGTCAACGCTTCCGCTTCGTCGACACCGCTGGCATCCGCCGCAAAGGCAAGACTCGCTTGCTGGCGGAGAAACTCTCTGTAATTATGGCCCGTAAGCACCTGGAAGCCGCGGATATCGCGCTGCTCGTCATCGACGCCGCCGAGGGGGTGAGCGCGCTCGATGCCACCATCGCCGGCTACGCCCATGAAAGTGGCCGGTCCGTGATCATCATCGTTAACAAATGGGACCTTATCACCAGCGGGCAAAAGAAACCGGTGAGCCAGTCGAGAGCCGCCAGAATTCAGGAGAGCAAACGCCCGGCAGACCGCACCGCCTACGAACAGAGGCTTCGTTACTCACTCAAGTTCCTGAGCTATGCCCCGGTGTTGTTCATTTCCGCGCAAAACGGAAGAGGCACGGAAAAGATTCTTCCAGCGATTGAGCAAGTAGCCGCAGAACGGCGCAAAAGGATTCCAACCTCAGAGATGAATCGCTTCCTGCAGCAAATCGACTTTGACCGAGCCTCAGTCCCGCAGCGGCAACGCGTAAAGATTTATTACATGACCCAGGCTGCGATTTCCCCTCCTACATTTATTCTCTTCACCGATCGCAGTGTTAAATTGCACTTCTCCTATCAACGATTCCTTGAGAACCAGATTCGACGTGCGTTTGGCTTCATCGGAACGCCAATCTGGATTAAAAATCGGGCTCGCGAGTAACCGCAGCACGGGATCTCTAATGCGTTAGGCGACGACTCCTGGTGTTAAAGGAGCAGGGGGAAGCGGTTGCGGGGCAGGTGTAATTGGACGAAGCAAGGCCTCGAGCGCCGGATAGCGGGATGCGAAAAAGTAAATCGAGTACGCGGGAAAGAAAACCATTGCTGGCACTGCAACCAGCGAGACGACGTAAAGAATGGCTGCAAGCACAATACATCCCACCACCACGGCAGCGGTGATCGTATAGGGATTCCAGCCAAATCCTGCTGCCTTCCCCGTCAGCACAAGAAGCGCGCCTAAACCTCCGATAGGAATCAGCAGCAAAATGATGATGATCGTTGTGACAATTCCTAGGACGATGCCAACCCCGACTGTCATTACGATCTTCATCAGCACATATGCGAAGTAGGCCACCTTTTCTGACCCAAGCATGGGTAACAGTCGGCCCCACGCCTCGAAGGCGGATATGTTTTCGATTGCCATCAGCGGAATCACGAAATCTTTGGTAAACACATGCACGATGGCCAAAAGGACTACAAACGCCATCAGAACCATGAAAAGGGCTATACCGAAGAGTATCAGCGGCGCTAAGTGTTCTTTGGGCTTCGTCAACCATCCTGCGGCAAAGGCAAAGCCGGCAGGAATGCCGATCAAAATGGCAAACCCAACAAACATGACGATGGCAAAAACGATTTGCCACAAAAAGTATCGCCATCCCGGTCCTTGCCGTTGCCCCCAGCGCTCCCGAATTTCACAATTCTTTGCAATTACGCTGTCGAACAGTATGAAGCGCATCACACTGTTTACATAAATCAAGAACATCCAGAACAGAAATGCAAAGACCGCGAGAAGGATGATCAACAAGGCGAAGATCACAGGATCAACATGAGGGAAAGCTGGGTTTAGGAAGTGATTGGGATGACGGGGTGGCTGAAAATTTCCATTGAAGTTGCCGCAACTGCCTGTAGTAAGTTCGCCAGCCAACAAGCCTACGAATGCGAGCTTGACCCATTGTCCAAGGTTGAACGGTTGAAACAGCTGCTGTTTCGTGTGCTGGAACGCCGGGCTGATCGCATCAATGGCAGAAATCGGCACGCATGCCTCACGTTATCAGGAATGGGAGCAAGGTACTGCGAACCTCCTGCGAGGTCAACAGGATTTCGTTGCGATGAACCCATATCACAGCATGACGGGCAGCTTCCGGGTAAACTAGCTGAGAACCTTCACTCAAGGAAATTTATATGCTGCGCAAGAACCGCCTTTTTACGCCGGGTCCGACCCCGTTGCTTCCCGCGGCACAAACTGCAATGGCTTCGTATGCCGTGCATCACCGTACAGCCGATTTCCGCGCGTTATTTTCGCGGGTCCTGTCTGATATCCGGGAATTCATCGGGACGAAAAACGACGTGCTGGTGCTTGCTTCATCGGGAACGGGGGTGATGGAAGGCGCGGTATCGAACCTGACTTCGCCTGGCGACAAAGTTCTCGTACTGTCTGCCGGGAAATTCGGTGAACGCTGGCATGATCTGGCCAAGGCTTTTAACTGTGTGGTGGAGACAGTCGGCGCACCGTATGGGCAAACGTTTTCGTTAAAGGAAATCCGGGCGAATCTGACTCCTGAAATTCGTGCGGTGTACGTGCAGGCGACCGAAAGCTCGACCGGAGCTCGGCATGATATCGAGTCGATTGCGGAACTCCTCCGCGAGAGTGGCGAGAACATTCTTCTTGTGGTGGACGCGATTACCGGCCTCGGTACCACTCGGTTCGATGTGGATGCGTGGGGCGTTGACGTAATCATCGGCGGGTCGCAGAAAGCGCTGATGATTCCGCCCGGCCTTGCTTATTGTGCGATCAGCGAACGCGCCTGGAAGAGAATGGAATCCGCGAAATGTCCGCGCTACTACTTCGATTTTCGCAAAGAGCGCAAAGCTGCGGCGAAAGGCGAGTCGGCTTACACACCGGCAACTTCGCTGTTTGCCGGAATGGCAGCGGCGCTGGACTTCATTCGTCAGATGGGTGACGGCGATTTGGCAGCCGGACGCGACGCGCTCATCGCAAATGCCGAGCTCGCTGCGAACATGACTCGGGCCGGAGCGCAGGCGCTTGGGATGACCTTATTCGCGCCGTCCTGCCCGGCAGCCGCCCTGACGGCAATCAAGTCGCCTGACGGAATTGATTCCGGTGCCATCGTTAAGGCATTCCGCGACAGATTCGGCGCGGTGGTAGCGAACGGTCAAGGGGAGATGAAGGGCAAACTGTTCCGCATTGCTCATCTGGGATATTACGATTACCTGGACACCATCGGCGTGCTCGCCGCCTTGGAGCAGATTGCCGGCAAAATCGGCCAGCCAATTGAGTTTGGCGCCGCAATAGGCGCTGCACAATCCGTATACGCTGAGCAACAGCGTCAACCCGCCAGAGAGTCGGAGTTGGTCAGCCGCTAGGATCGTTAACGGCCGGAAGCTGGGGTCATTGAGAATGAAGATTGTTGTCGCTGAGAAAGTCTCGAAATCTGCGCTTGATCTGTTGCGCGAGCCCGATTGGACTGTGGTGACGCCAGAGCAGATGAACGGCGATCTGGCCAGATATCTGGAGACCGCCGACGCGCTCATTGTGCGCTCAGCCGTTCAGGTGAATGCAGAGTTGCTTGCAAAGGCACCGAGGCTGCGCGTAATCGGACGCGCGGGCGTTGGGGTTGACAATATAGAGCTTGAGCCCGCCACTCGCCAGGGAATCGCAGTAATGAACACGCCGGGCGCAAATGCTGTCGCGGTGGCTGAGCATACGATCGCATTGATGCTGGCCATGGCACGGCACATTTGCCGCGCGAACGACTTGACCCATTCTGGCGCTTGGGAAAAGAAGGCCCTGCAAGGTACCGAGCTTCGTGCCAAGACTTTAGGCATAGTGGGACTGGGAAGAATTGGGATGGAAGTGGCCCGACGTGCGCGCGCCTTCGGAATGACTGTGACCGGACATGATCCGTTCGTCTCGACAACCATTGCCAAGGAGCAGGGAATTCGCCTCACTACTCTGGACGATGTTTATGCAACTGCGGATTACCTCACCCTGCACGTCGGCCTCACACCCCAAACTACCGGCATGATCAATGCCGAGTCGATCAACAAAATGAAACGAGGTGTTCGCTTGGTAAATTGTGCGCGAGGTGAACTGATCGATGAACACGCGCTCACAAACGCTCTAACAACAGGACAAGTTGCAGCGGCCGCGCTCGACGTCTTTGCTGAAGAACCCCTGAAGAATTCGCCATTGCAACCACTCAACAACATAATCCTGACTCCCCACATCGCCGGTTCAACGCATGAGGCGCAGGAGGCAGTGGGATATCAGATCGCTTTGCAGGTCAAGGAATACCTCAAGCACGGCGTCATCCAGAATGCGGTCAACGTGCCCTCGGTGTCGCACGACGAATATCTCGAACTGCAGCCCTACATTTTGCTTGCTGAGAAGTTAGGAGCATTTCTTGCCCAAATCAGCGAAGGCGCCTTGGAGGAAATCTCGCTTCGCTATGGCGGGCACATTGCTGAGCAAAAAACCGAACTGATTCGCAACGCCGCAATCAAAGGCATGCTGAACCAGGCCTTGGAAGAAAAAGCTAATCTCGTTAATGCGGCAACGATTGCAGAATCCCGCGGTCTGCAGGTGCACGAATCTCATAAGCCTAAAACGTCAATGGGGGGCGCGGGCAGCGTGCTTTCCATCATGGTCAAGACCCATGCGGAAGAACACATCGTTAAAGGGGCGGTTCTGCACCAGAACGCCTCCCGCCTGCTTCACGTGGACGGAATTGAAGTCGAAGCGCCATTAGAGCGCAATCTGATCTATCTGCGGAACCGCGATGTGCCCGGTGTAATTGGGAAAGTCGGGACGATCTTGGGAGATCACAACATCAACATTGCTGATTTTTCGCTCGGTCGCCGCGTGGAAGACTCGGTCGTCACCAAGGAAGCCATCGCCGTGGTTCACGTCGATGGGATTGTGCCGGAGGCCATCCTGGATGAACTCAGAAAGATTCCGGCGGTTGAAAAAGCCAAGGCCGTGAGGTTGTTCTGACGAATCCACGGCTGCACACCATTTCAATAAGAGGACAATGGATGCTCAAAACAATAGCCGTCCTGGCTGCGCTGTTTTTTTTAGCCTCGATCTGCCCTGCTCAGGATCGTCGGTTCGATGCCAGCGTCAGCGCCGATGCTGTATTCACAAACCAGGTAAGTGGCAATGGCGTCACGCAAACCGCCAGCGATGGTGGTGGAGGATTCGGCACAATTCGTGTCCGCTTCACCCGCATGCATTCCTTTTCATTTAGCTATGGCCGAGATAAGAATTCACAGATTTATCGCTCGATCGACGACTTCCACGTCCTCACGAACATTTCCGAATACAGTTTCGCGTACATGCTTACCCCTTTCACGAAGGGGCATTTCGAACCGTTTCTCCTGGCGGGGGTAGGAGCTCTTCGATTTTCTCCCCGCACCACTTGGGTTTTCTTGCCGCCGCTCGAACCTCCGCAGGGCAATAACACACCCGACAACATCCAGCTCAATCTGAATGCGAAGAAACAGACTCAGCTTGCCTTCGTGTACGGCCTGGGAGTTGATTACCAAATTCCGCGATTCAGCCGTTTCGCAATTCGATTCCAATACCGGGGCTTTCTCTATAAAGCCCCGGATTTCAAAATTGACGCGGGTTCAGGCAGTGACATCAGCTTCTTCACCGGTGCAAAAAGCCACGTGGCGGAGCCGTCAGTAGGATTGGTCTTCAGGTTCTAACATAGAAGTTATGAAGCTATGAATTGAGCGCGGTCTTGCGCAACTTGCGGCTCTCGGCCAGCAGTGCCATGGAGTGCATCAGGTTCTGCAACGTAACGATTCCGACCAGGTGCTGGTCCTCGACCACGGGAATGATGCTCAGATTGCGAGCAGTAAGTTTACGAAACGCGGAGGCAAGAGACTCCTTCTTTTGCGCAACTTCAAAAATCCGGTTCATCACCGATTGCACGTAGCCATTGCCTTCAGCGCGCAGCGCTTGCAGGATTTTTTGCTTCGAAATCACGCCGACCATATCGCTGCCGCGAATCACCGGAAAATCATCCTGCAGGGAATGCACCGCCTTGTCCAGGGCATCCTCCAAAGTGTCGGCAGGGGAAAGGGTGGCAAAGTCGGTGAGCATAATGTCTTCCAGCCTGACAGTTTCCAGCACCGACTGAAAAACCGCCGAGCGTTCTTCCAGTTGCGCTGCGATGAACAAGAAAAAGCCGATCATCGTCAGCCAGATGTTCCACAGCATGCCGGTCAGCATGAACACGGTTGCGAATGCTTGTCCAATCGTGACTGCCCGGCGAGTGGCGCGGACTGGATCCATTCGGCGGCTGAACAGCGCGCGGAGCACCCTACCGCCATCCATCGGATAGGCGGGAAGCAGATTCAAAGTACCCAGCCACAAGTTGACCCAAACTAAACTGCGCGCAAGATTGCCGGAATGCACCCAGGGCTTTGTCCACAGATGGATCTCCGGAGCAATGGAAAGCAGGATGCTTCCAGCAGCGAAGGCGATTATGAGATTGATCAAGGGCCCGGTGATAGCAATACGCATGTCGCGTTTCCAGGTAAGCGCCCCGGGCTCGATGGGGTGCTGGCTTTCATCCAGGATAGAAACTCCGCCGATTGGGAGCAGAATGATCGCTTTCGCGGGAACCCCGGCGTGCATGCTGGCCAACGCATGGCCAAGTTCGTGCAACACCACACAGCCAAAAATCATTCCTACCAGCGCGAGACCACGTCCGACGCTGAAATGTCCACGCGGGGCCGACTCCGTGAGCCAAACAAAAATCAGAAGGAATGCAAACGTGAGATGGATGCGGAGCTCGACCCCAAAAAGACGTCCCGCAGGAATGGACCAGTTCCTCATCCGAATCCGGTGTGCCTCCTGCTCTATTATAGGGTTTTTAGACGCTTAGACCTGCTCACAAGTTGTGAACTCGATAGTCCAAGGTGCGGCAGCTAAGGTGATCTCACTGACAGTGATCGCGGAAGGTGGCTACCCCGCGTGGATGAAGGTCATTCTCACAAACAGGCGCCCATGGCGAACTTGAGAAGACAAGAGCGATCCGCAATCGAGGTCGTCGCCAAGCGGTTTCTGGGGAAGTGGGAATACGTTAGCGATACTCAAGGCGTCTGCCTCATAACTGCTGGTAAGAGGGTTGCTCTGAGTCTCGCAATGCTCAAAGCACGCGGTGCTGGTCACACTAGCCTCAAGCCTCGTTTGCGATTCGATAAGGTTGCAAACAGGGTTTTAGAACGTCTCCAGGACGCCGTTGGCGAAACCGCGCCGGATGGGGTGACCGTACTGCTGACTATCACCGCGCCGATCCGTTTGGCTTCGAAAACTGTTGCCGCCTTGGAAGACAAACTGCAAGCTCTCCTCGGACGGGTGACAAAGACGGCAAATCTGAAAGCGGTAGTCCACGGCAATCGTGTTCACATTCGGCTCTTGAGAAGTGCATCACAATCGTCATCAATAATGATCGGATTCGTGCACAATGCAGATTCAGATCCGTTTCTGCTTCTGAACATGGCATCGGAGATGCTTGATTTTGCTTGCGCGCAAGCTGCCAAGCCGGCAACGAGGCTTGCTGGTGAACGTTGGCTCGTTGTGATCAGCCCCAGAACCTCTTCCTGTCTAGAGGCATACCGCTACATTTATTCTCAATTGCGCATGACGATGGAATTCAAAAAGGTTCTCATCGTTTTTGGCGATGGTGGTGTTGGAACATTGACGGCATAACCCGGTCTGCCCTGCCTGCAATCCTTTGGGCGGATCGGGCATTTCATATCTATGAGAGTGATCGGCGGCAAGTACCGGAGCCGGCGCCTGCGATCGTTGCCAGGTCTCGATCTTCGTCCTAGCGCAGATCGCTTGCGAGAAACGCTGTTCGATGTGCTCTCGGCAGGCGATCCCAATGCGCTCAATGCAACAGTCTGGATTGACCTATTCGCCGGCACTGGCGCAGTGGGCATTGAAGCCCTCAGTCGCGGAGCAAAGATGGTCTATTTTGTCGATTCCTCGTCCCGGGCCGCGAAATTAATCGAAGACAACCTAGAGCCGCTAAAAGTGGAAGCGGAGTTCCAAATTCTCAAGCAGGACTTCATGCCAGCTCTGAGGAAAATCGAGAATATGGGAATCCAAGCCGACTTTATTTTCCTGGATCCGCCGTACGCCATGCAGGAAGTTTACAACCGTGCAATGCGCCGGTTGTCAGATTCACCCGTGGTAAAAATCGACAGTGTCGTGATCGCGGAGCATGACAAGCGGTTTGATCCAGGAGAGATTTTCGGGAGTTTGGGGCGAACCCGCAAGTTAGTGCAGGGAGATGCGGCTCTAAGCTTCTACCGACGAGCGCAGACGCGATGAGGGCACGCGTCACTACATCAGGAGTTCGCTGGCGCGGCGGGTGATGGGATGTTGCATTTCCTGCAAGTCGTTCTTTACTCGATTCAGCCCATAAACACACTGCTCAAAGTGGCTCGAAAGATTCGCAAACAGAGGCGCAACCTTGGTGTACTCGAAGCAGTCGAATTTGGAAACGATGTAGTAGCTTTCTTTGCCGGCTTTCATCCAGTCGACGAAATTCTCCAGCCGATTCCGCCGCAGCCGGAAATGATTGATGCTCTCGGGAAACATGCCCGTGAAGAACAGCGTGTAGTCGCCAATATGTTTGCGAACCTGGCGTTCCCGATCAAAAGATGGGGCGGGCCCATACACCGGATTTGATTCCATCAGCATTTCACCCACATCCGTGAGCGGGTTTCCGGCAGCATCACGAACTTTGAACAGTTGTTCCACTTCACAGAATTCCGTCATCAGATGCGCCACATAGCTAACGATCTGCGGATCGCGAAGTCCGATTTCCTCCGCATAGTGCCGGCCTACCAGTTCCATGAACAACTGTTGTAACGGATGCGATTCTGGGATCATCCGGTTTTCACCTCCGAAACCCCGCTTCTCTCGCGGGAACTGCCGCAATTGCCCTGAATTTTCACTTACGGTCGTACGGAAGGCAAGTGACTTTCGTGTTTCAAGGCAACCGTGTTGCCAGTTAATTAGAACGCAGGCCAAGATCAAAGGTTTTACTTAGTTTCTATTGGCAGTCACTGTAGCCGGCTGCCAAAACCTTTGCATCTCCGTTCTCCAGATACAATATCGGCCACGGAGGCATTGTGGGAGCGGAACGAAAGAACATATCGAGTGGCACACCTTGGGAACACATTGTGGGTTATTCGCGGGCGGTGCGCGTGGGCAACCACGTTCACGTGTCCGGAACGACTGCGACTGGCCAGGACGGAAAAGTTGTCGGCATTGGCAGCCCCTATGCACAAGCCGTGCAAACGCTAAAGAACATCGAGGCGGCCTTGCACAAAGCGGGAGCCGGCATGAAAGATGTCGTGCGTACACGCATGTACGTCACTAATATTGCCGATTGGGAAAAGATAGGGAAAGCGCATGGCGAATTCTTCGGCGACATTCGTCCTGCGACCTCGATGGTGCAAGTGAGCAAGCTCATCTCTCCGGAAATGCTGGTAGAGATCGAAGCCGACGCGGTGGTTGCGCCATAACTCGCAACGATCGCTTATGGTGAGCTCTGTTGCTCCTTCAGTTTGGCGAGGGCGTTTTTGGTTTGTTTCCACTTATGTCGGCTTAACTTGTCTCTCGCTGACCCGCTCGCGAAATAGGCGACGATGTTGGATTTCAGATCAGGAGTAAGATGCGTAAACTTATCCTTCGCCAGCCGGCGAAGAAGATCGTCATAGGCCTGGTCAGCGAGTTCGTATTTCCCCGCTTTTGTAGGATCCCCAACGTCCAAATTACGATCAGGAATTTTGTAATCACCATTTTCTACTTGGCGCACCAGACGGTGATATTCGCTCACTACGTTGTCCAGGCTCTTAAAATATTCGTCTTCGGTCGCCGACGTGGGGTCTTTGAAACTAAGCGCCTTAAAGGGGCCGAACCGTGGGATCAGATGATGTAGCAAGAATCCTAGGATTCTGGCAAAAAGACCCGGTCCTCGGTAATCGCTACCGAATTCCCTCTCGTAATCAGCGCGCGAAAGATGATACAGAAACTGCTGGCGCGCCTGATCGTTCTTTTCTTGCGGCAAATCGATTTGCCGCGACGTGATCGCTACCTGCGTCATTTCGGGAATCACGCGGCTGACCCCAAACCGATACGTCCCAATCGCCAACCCGGGGGTTTTGAGAAATTCGCTTGACTTCACTCCGTAGGTATCGAGAAAACTTCGTGTGATCAGATCTTGCGGTACCTGGAAACCAATAAAGTCGTGATATTGCTTGGATAGGTAGCGCTTTTTCGCAACTTGCACCACATCGAAGCTGAATTCCGTTTCCAGATGGGCTTCATGGTCATCCTCGTAGGTGACGATGGGCCCGTACTTCGCGCGCAGTCTGGGGTATTCTGCGCCCACCCCGGCATTCACCGCCGGATGACCCCAGCTATCGGCCGCGTAATGGCTCAGCGCACCCAGCGCGAATGCATACTCGTTTAAATTCGTGGCGTCTCGTAGCATGTTCGCCACGAAATCACCCGACCGCACATAATGCAGATAATTGGTGAACTCATGACTGCCGAACGGGTAGTAGCCAATATCCTGGATGACTGACCCACCGTAAGCATACGCATGTGCCTGCTTCAGTTCGGCGTCACTGGCATTTGGGAAGTGCTTCACAAGCGCCGGTCTGATATCTGATTCCCAGCAAATGTCGACAATCTCCTCGTGTGAGAGAACACCATAGCCCAATGCAATTGCCGGGCTCATCAGCGTCGCGAGGAAGAGACTGGCCGATAGTACTTTTATTTTCATTCTCCAGCCGTTCTAAAGAATTTCAGCCAAAAACCCGAGTTGGATGCCGAAAACGCAGTCGGCGGAATCGACGACCAGAATTCGAAATAGCCAGGCATTTATGCGAACAACCGCATCAATTCTTCGACGCTATCGACGCTCACATCGGGTGGAGCGTCGCGGAATGTATGAGGAGCGAATCCATAGGTGACTCCACAGGTCCATAGGCCGGCGTTGCGGCCGGTAATCACATCTACGGATGAGTCACCAATCATTACCGTTTGTTTAGAAGTCGCGTGGGTATCGGCCAATATCTTTCGTACTCCTTCAGGATCCGGCTTCTTGGTTGGGAAGCTGTTGCCACCATAAACATGGCTAAAGAATTCCGCCAGCCCCAGGGCTTCCACGATCGCCCGCGAAGGCACGACGGGCTTGTTGGACAAGATCGCCATCTCGCGGCGCATTTCGTCCGAACTGCGTACTGCCGCAAGCATCTCTTTGACCCCGGGGTACAAATGCGTATGGTCGAGCTTGTGCACCCTGTAATAGGCGAGGAAAAATTCCAACGCTTCTTTCATTTTGCTCTGGTCGGCGGGATCCCCCAATGCGCGGCGAACCAGCACGGGCGCGCCATCGCCCACGTACGAACCAATGACCTTGTCCGGCAGTTCCGGCCGCTTGAAGTGCCGCAGCATGGCATTGACCGAATGGACCAAATCCAAGCGGGAGTCAATCAGGGTTCCATCCAGATCAAAGATCAACAGTTTGATTTCATTCGCAGAAAAGCGGCGGTCGAAACGAATCATGCCTGGTCTCAAGGATAGCATCGACACATCAGAGTCGCTGGATGCGAGATCTATTGCCGCTAGAAAGTCTGCACTGAAGCTGATAAGTTAACCTTGATTCCTAGTTTTCCTCTTACGCTCAATCTGTTGTGGCCCCGATTCAGAGTTCGATGAGCATCTAAGCCGCAAGGCGTGACTCAGAAAGGAGTCTCAGTCGGGCGGCGCTCTGGGAGATACTTTTGGTACTGTCGCAAGATCCCCTCTGGTACAAAGACGCGATCATTTACCAGGTCCACGTGCGCGCCTTCTACGACAGCACGGGTGATGGAATCGGTGATTTTACCGGGCTCGCGCAAAAACTGGATTACCTGAAGGAACTCGGGATTGACACCGTCTGGCTGATGCCCTTTTTCCCCTCACCATTGCGGGACGACGGCTACGATATCGCCGACTACCGGGCCGTCCATCCGAACTATGGCACCTTGGAGAATTTCAAGACCTTTCTGGATGCAGCCCATCAGCGCGGGATTCGGGTCATCATCGAAATGGTGCTGAACCACACCTCGGATCAGCATCCCTGGTTTCAAGAATCCCGCAGTTCGCGCGATAATCCGCGCCGCGACTGGTACGTGTGGAGCGACACGGATACCAAGTTTCGCGGCACCCGCATCATCTTCCTGGATACCGAGCTCTCGAATTGGGCGTGGGATCCAGTCTCCAAGCAGTACTACTGGCACCGCTTCTTTGGCCATCAACCCGACCTGAATTACGACAACCCTGCGGTCCGCGAGGAAATGTGGGATGTCATGCGCTTCTGGCTGGCGATGGGAGTCGATGCCTTCCGCCTGGATGCGGTTCCGTACCTGATTGAGCGTGAAGGTACGAACTGCGAAAACTTGCCCGAAACCCATGCCATCATCAAAGACTTTCGTGCCAGGCTAGACCGGGAATTTCCGGGACGCATGTTTCTAGCGGAAGCTAACCAGTGGCCCGCCGATCTCCGGCCATACTTCGGCAATGGAGACGAATTTCACGCTGCCTTTCACTTTCCGCTGATGCCCAGAATGTTTATGGCGCTGAAGCTGGAAGATCGCAAACCGATTACCGAAATCCTGCAGCAGACACCGGAAATTCCCGACGTCTGCCAGTGGTTCCTTTTTTTGCGCAACCATGACGAATTGACGCTAGAGATGGTCACCGATATGGAGCGCGACTACATGTACGACGAATATGCGCGAGACAAGAGCATGCGCATCAATCTCGGCATTCGCCGCCGGCTCGCGCCCTTGCTCGATAATGATCGCCGCCGCATGGAATTGATGAATGGAATTCTGATGTCATTCCCCGGCACTCCCATCATCTACTACGGAGACGAAATCGGCATGGGGGACAATGTCAATCTAGGCGATCGCAACGGCGTTCGGACCCCGATGCAGTGGGATGGTGGTTGGAACGGTGGCTTTTCTTCCGCGGATCCTGAGAAGCTGTATTCCCCCTTGATGCTCAATCCGGTTTATGGCTTTCAAGCTGTGAATGTGGCGTCGCAGAAGAGGTTCTCGCATTCTTTATTGTCCTGGATGAAGCGCATCATCGCCGTCCGCAAATCGACGCCGGTTTTCGGCCGAGGCACCATCGACTTTCTATATCCAGCAAATCATCGTGTTCTGGCTTATGTGCGGCGTTGGCAAAAGGAGACGATCCTGGTAGTGAATAATCTCTCCAGCGCCGCTCAAGCCGTGGAGCTGGATTTGCGGCGTTACAAAGGACATATCCTGATCGAGATGTTCGGCCGGAATATTTTTCCACGGATCGGGGATTTACCTTACCTACTCACCATGGGACCTTATCAGTTCTACTGGTTCCGGCTGAGGAAAGTCTGAAGAACAAAGAATGAAGAAGTTAGAATGCAAGAGGGCGTCATTCTGACTTCTTATATTCTGCATTCATTGCAGTGGAGGTATTGATTTTGGCCGAGGAAACCATTCTCACGGATGATTTTCTTCGCGAGTTGATGAACGTTGGCGAAGTAGACATCCTGATCGGGGTGCCGACCTACAATTCAGCGGCGACCGTGGGTGGCGTGGTGCAGGCAATTCGGGCCGGCCTGCTAAAGTATTTCCCCCGTCAGCGTGCCGTCATTATCAATGCGGACGGCGGCTCCAATGATGCCACTCCCGAACTGGTGCGTGCGGCTTCCATCAGCGATGCGCAAAATGCCGCCCATCCCCAGGCGCTGCGCACTCTGCACTCAATCAGCGCCCGCTACGACGGCCACCCCCGCAGCGCGAAAGCGCTGTACACGATCCTGACCGCTGCTGATCTTTTACATCCGCTCACCTGTGCGCTGATTTCCGCCGACTCGAATATCGAACCGGATTGGGTTCCGCGGCTGCTCCAGCCCGTGTATCAGGACAACCTGGACTTGATCACGCCTCTATATCGCAGGCACAAATTCGACGGGCTCGTGGTTCGCAATCTCGTCTATCCGATGATTCACGCGCTGTACAGCAACTGTGTCCGGGAACCCTACCCGTCTGAAATGGCGTTTTCCGGCCGGCTCGGCAGTCATTTGCTGGCCTGCGAAATCTGGTCTGAGGATCTGGGCTTTGGCGGCAGCGAGCTATTATTGACCATAACTGCTATCAACCATGGTTTCCGGCTCGCGCAGGTTTTTCTCGGCAACAAGAATGCTCTCGATCATGCCCCGGCCGATCTGGTCCATGCTCTGCGCGACTCGGTCGGCCCTTTGTTTTGGGCGCTTGAGCACGCCCCGCCGGTACGGCCGAATCCCTCCGATTGCGCGTCGCTTATCACCATCGGCGGCGAAGCAGAGATCACGGAAGAGCCGCGACGAGTCAATCGCAAGCGCCTCTTTCAGTTGTTCGCCAATGGCGTGGTTGAACTTGAACCCATACTGAAGTCCATTCTCACGCCACCAACCCTTGCCGAACTGCAGCGAGGCGCGGCGCAAGGTGAAGATCAATTCTGTTATTCCGACGAACTCTGGGTAAGAACCGTCTACGAATTCGCAGGCTCGTATCACAAGTCTGTCATCAGCCGCGACCACATCATTCAGGCTCTGGCACCGCTCTACCGGGGCAAAATCCACACTTTTCTTCGGGAAAATCGCGAAGCCCCGGGAACGGTAGTCGAGCGGCATCTGGACGCTCTGTGTCTGGTCTTTGACCGCTTCAAACCGTATTTGGCTGAAGTGTGGAACGGCAGGAAGTGAGGTTGTATGTGGGAAAAATTTGTTTTCGAACTGAGGTTGGCCACGCAGGAGATTGTCCGCAATATTGCGCAGTTTCTGCCGCGGCTGATGGTTACGCTGATCATCGTCCTCATCGGCTGGATGGTCGCCTGGCTGCTGAAGACCATCGTTCGGAGCATCCTGCGGATTGCCCGCTTTGATCGTCTTTCGGAAGATGCGGGTGCGACTCAACTGCTCCGTAAAGTCGCACTGCCATCCTCCAGTGAATTGCTTAGCCGATTTGTCTTCTGGGTGTCCTGGATCGGCTTCATCATGGTCGGGGTCAGCGTCCTGAGCATTGTCAGCCTGCATCCCCTCATCTCGAATTTTTTCGCCTATCTGCCGCGCTTGTTTGCTGCCTTCTTTCTGATCTTTTTCGGATTGTTGGCCGCAAGCTTCTTTTCTCGGGCAACCCTGCTTGCCGCCGTCAATGCCGGCTCCCCTTCTCCCAGACTGATCAGTTCCACCGTCCGCACCTTAATCACCATTTTGAGCATCTCAATGGCATTCGAGGAACTCGGGCTTGCCGAACGCACCGTTCTGGTTGCCTTTGGGCTGATCTTTGGATCTCTGGTCTTCGGTCTGGCGCTGGCATTCGGCCTGGGCGGTCGCGATCTGGCTAAACGCTTCCTCGAAAGAAGGTTCGCCCGCGAAGCGCATCAGGAAGAACGGGAAGATGAACTCTCCCCCTTGTGACCTTTCAATTCGATTGATTCTAATGGCTGCGCTTACCAGCACGAGCATGGCAGCGGTGGAGTCGTCTGCCCGGCCGCTTTCTGCGGACTCAATCGTGCAAAAGCTTATGGCTGCCAATGCTCAGCGTGCTCAGGCTCTGCGAGGTTATCGCGGAAAGCGCATTTATCGCCTGCGCTACAAAGGTCTTTGGGGAAGCCACGATGCCGAACTCGTGGTCGAAGCCACTTATGCGGCTCCGGACAAGAAAGAATTCAAAGTGCTGTCGGAGAACGGCTCGCATTTGCTCATCAATCGTGTCTTGCTGAAACTATTGGAAAGCGAGAGCGAGGCGCAGGAATCCCAGAAC
>JAFAGX010000527.1 GCA_019237515.1 Acidobacteriaceae bacterium | reverse complement strand
TTGGTTCAAAGTCAGTCTTGAATCCAGGTGTCTCGTCAGGATCATTCCAGGCCAGCAGAAATCCCAGGGCTTCCGGGCGGAAGTGAAACCCGGTTGACATATCAATGATCATGGGCGCGCTGTGCGGAAATTGATCGAATGGTTCTGTCGGCACCAACATACGGCGGAGCGGTTCAACCGGGAGATTGATCCCAGCCATTCTGGCCACTTCCGCAGCCCATGGGCCCGCCGCATTTACCACCTTGCGTGTTGCAACTGGGCCTCGGCTTGTTTCTACTCCACAAATCCCTTCGCCGTCGCGTCGAATGCTCGTAAGAGCTGTGCGCTTCCATAAAGTGGCGCCATGATCCGTGGCCCAAGCCATCAACCCTGTCATCGCGCTGTAGGGATCGACGAAGCCGTCAGTTGAGCAGAAGCTGCCGCCAAAAATGTCATCCGACCGAAGCTGGGGGAACCTGCCGCGAATCTCGTCCGCGGTAATCAGACGAACGTTTTGGAGTCCGAGTGCAACTTGCTTCTCATAATTCGCGCGGAGATACGCCAGATGTTTCTCGGTTGTGGCGCAGAACAGATAACCCTGCGGTTTGTATCCAGCCGGATATCCTAGCCGTTCATCAAATGCTGCATAGAAGGGAATTGAGTACAGCGACATAAGGATGCTGATTGCGGTCGAAAACTGCGCTCGCACGCCGCCCATGCTTTTGCCGGTTGACCCCTTACCCTGGGCACTTTCACGCTCAACCACCAGAACATCTTTGCACCCGGCTTCTGTGAGGTGATAGGCAATGCTTGAGCCGACAATGCCGCCCCCAACAATCACGACCTCAGCTGTTTTCATAAGGCGTCCGAACGGTAGCAGAAAATTGTAATTCAGCGCTCCGGCGGCAGATCGCAAATCGGCGAATGACCACGAGTTGAGCCCCGGATTTAGGCAAGTTTATGGTGTGGTGCCAGGAAGGGAATCAAACAGTTCCGGCAGAAAACGTTCGCTTGCCGGCCAACGTCGAAAGCGACTCGATTGCTGGAATGGAAACTGGGACGGTCAATGTCTGCTCCGCCGGTATGGAACCGCTGCGCAGGGCCTGAACCAGCATATCCACTGCCTTACCTGCATTGGCGGGAATATAGATTGTCGCGGTTAAGATTCCTTTACGTACCCAGGCTTGTCCGCTGCCCGGCAGACCGTCACAACCAAGGAAAGGCAGGTTAAGCCACCGCTCCCGTGCGTTGCCAGCTGGCAACTCCTCAAATGCTTTGCGAGCCCCCAAAGCCATGGAGTCATCCTGGGCTGCGATTACGTCAATGCGGGTCTGCAGCGAGGTCGAAAGCCGCAGCCAGGAATTCACGGTGCGATGAGCGCTGGCCTCAGTCCATTGCGCGCGCATTATCTTAACTTCGACCTCGACTGGCTTGGTTTCATACATTCCCGCGGCTCGCTGCTTGGCAGCCAGATTTTCTGATGGTCCTTGAATGTATAGGATGGATCCGCCGTTCGGCAATAGCGCGGCCACTTGCCGGCCTTGAATTCGTCCAACTTCTTCGTGGTTCGAAGTCACAACGAAAGCGGGAATGTGATGTTGATTTCGCAGTTCGTGGATGTAATCCACTTCACGGTTCAGCACCACCCAACCAATGCCCGCGATCGCTGCAGCCCGGGCTACTTGGGGCATGGCAGTCCCACCGGCTGGTTCAAAGATGATTCCACTGGGTACGGTTTGCGAGCGTGATTGGATCAGTTTCAGGAGTTGTTGGCTTTGCCCGATCGCATCGTTTTCCGCATCAAAAATTTCTAAATCGACGCCAAGCCGTTTCGCGGCTTCCTCCGCGGCGGCTGCCTGTTCAAGTTGGTAGTCGTTATCTCTGTTAGTGAGTGATAAGGCGATCTTCAACTTCTTCATACGAGCACTCCTGCGCATGATAGCTTGCCGCCGGGGGATAAACCTCGTAACGAAGGTAATCTTGGTAAGACATCGCGAGTTCGCGGGTTGCAGAATGGGCTTGGTTCTCACTTGCCAGGATCGCGGTGGTAAAATGCGGCAAAACTGGAGAAACGATTTAATGACAAGGTTGTGCGCTTTCCTGGCTTTCTTGTGTTGGACTACTCTGATATGGTCGCAGTCCACATTTTCGGTTCATTGGGAAGAGCTCACGGCTGCCGACTTTCGAGCGGCGATTCAGCAATCGAAAGAGACTTGCCTGCTGCCATTCGGAATTCTTGAAAAACATGGCCCTCATTTGCCGCTAGGGACAGATCTGCTCGATGTCCGGTACGCCGCCCTGCGTGCCGCGGAAAAAGAATATGCAGTGGTGTTTCCGGACTATTATTTTGGACAAATCTTCGAGGCTAAGCACGAACCCGGTACGCTTGCTTACAGCACCCATTTGCAATTGGAGTTACTGCAGGAAACGACTGACGAAATGGGTCGGAATGGCTGCAAGAAGATTATCATCGTGAATGGCCACGGCGGCAATGAGAGCCTGCTGCCTTTCTTTGCCCAGACTCAGTTGGAAAAGCCGCACGATTACGTGGTGTATGTGCTGCCAGTTCTTGACGCGCCGGCGGGTGGTCCGCCGAAGAAGAGTTCCGGCCCTGATATGCACGCGGGCGAGTCGGAGACCTCGAAGATGCTGATTGCGCGACCGGATCTGGTTCACCTGGATCGGGCCAGTCAGGAATCAGGCGGCGATCAAGCCAGGGTGAAGCTTCCGGAGGATCTGTACACTGCGATATGGTGGTATGCGCGCTTTCCCAACCATTATTCTGGCCAGGGAGCGGCGGCGACCAAGGAGCGAGGACAATTCGAGATGCAGCACTGGCAAGATGCGATTATAGAAGCCATCCGCGCGGTCAAAGCGGATCAGACCAGCTTGCAGCTACAGAATGAGTTTTTCGAGAAATCCAAACGCCCGCTGGACACGCAGCAGTGAAGAGCGCGCGCTTTTAGAATGCCCATCCTTCCAAGCCTGACCACTTTTCGAATGCCCGCAGAGTGGGAGCCGCACGATGCAACCTGGCTTGCATGGCCCCACTATGAAAGAGATTGGCCTGGCAAATTCGAACCGATCCCCTGGGTGTATGCGGAGATTATCCGCTATCTCTCTCGTGCTGAGAGAGTTGATCTAATCGTCAACGGCGCCGTTGGGGAGAAGCAAGCGCGAAAAACTCTCGAGCGCGCGAATGCGTTCAATGAGAACATCCGATTTCATCGCTGGCCAACGAACCGCGTCTGGATGCGCGACTCGGGATGCACGTTTGTAATTGCCGTTCGCCCATCCGCTTCTAAATTGTCATCGCGGGCGAAGCCCACGGATTTGCTGAGTTCATCACATCAGCTTGCCGCGGTCACTTGGAAATTCAATGCCTGGGCCAAATATTCAAATTATCAGCGCGACGAGAAAATCGGCGCTTCGATGGCGCGTTCCACCGAAGCCAGAGAAGTGCGGCCTACATTCCGCAAACAACCGGTGGTTCTTGAGGGAGGTTCAATCGACAGCAACGGGCAAGGTACGTTGCTCACGACGGAAGAATGCTTGCTGAGCAAAACCCAACAACGAAACGCCGCTATGCGTCGCGCAGATTATGAAAAGCTTTTTTCTCAGCATCTCGGTGTTCAGAAGGTGATCTGGCTGGGTTCTGGGATCGCCGGCGACGATACACACGGCCATGTCGACGATATCACGCGCTTTGTGGCTCCCGATACCGTGGTCACCGCGGTCGAAACCAATCCCAACGACGCGAATTATGAGCCTCTGCGCGACAACATTCGCCGCCTTCGCGAAGCCAGTGATCAGGAGGACAAACCAATCTCCATTATCGAGCTGCCGATGCCGGCGCCAGTCTTCTTTGAGGGGCGGCGTTTGCCCGCCAGCTACGCGAACTTCTATATTGCGAACGGTCTTGTGTTGGTGCCGGTTTTTAACGACCCGAATGATCGCGTTGCGCTGGACATTCTTGCAGATTTATTTCCCGATCGGGAAGTGGTTGGAATCTACTCAGGGGACTTAATCTGGGGCTTCGGAGCGATGCACTGTATGACCCAGCAGCAACCGAGGATCGCTCTTAGCTCCTAGCTTCTGGCTCCTAGCTTCTAGCTTAACAGCCAGATTTACGCCCAAGGCTTGTACAAACGGTTATCGAGCAAGGAGCGAGAAGCGGAGACCTATTTTCTGTACTGCGTCGGCTGGGGCCCCTTTTCGAGCATCTCGCGATTCCAGATCGCGCCTTCTCGCGTGTAATTGGCCAACTCAAAATCCTGGGTCAGTTCCAAAGCGTCGGTCGGACACGCGTCCTCGCACAGCCCGCAGAACATGCAGCGGCTTAAGTCGTAGGTGAAAGTGGTGAGTTCTTTGCGGCGGGTCTTCTCGTTTCGTTCACTGGTGACAACGATCAGATGTTCCGGGCAGGCCAGGGCGCAGAGATCGCAGGCGATGCACATGGTCTCATTCGTGTCGGGGTTCACGTTTAGCCGTGGCGCTCCCCGGTATCGTTCTGCCACTTGCGGCCTCTGCAGTGGGTACTGCTCGGTGTAGATTTCTTTAGGGTCTTGGTAACGAAAAGTAACGCGCAAGCCCTTAATCAGGTCGACCAAAAGCACTTTGCGCAGCAGGTTCGGCATGCCCATAGCCCACTAGCATACCATTCACCCCAGCCACTCAGAAATGGCTTCAGCCCGGCTACAATATCTTCAAAGCACATGCAGAAAACCCGGTCGCAGCCGAGGGTTGTGTCTAAATCTCTGACGGACGAACTCTGGATGGAGGAGGCCTTCCGCGCGGCCCAGCGTGCGTTGGAAGCCGGCGAGGTACCGGTAGGAGCCGTGGTCGTATGTGACGGCAGGGTTGTAGGCCGAGGGTGGAACCGAAATATTGCGGAGTCCGATCCCACCGCTCACGCCGAAGTCATAGCCCTTCGCGAAGCCGGTAAAAACGTCGGTAACCATCGTCTGAGCCAGTGCGAGCTGTTTGCTACAATTGAGCCATGCGCGATGTGCGCGGGCGCGATGATTCATGCCCGTTTGAAGCGGCTGGTCTATGGCGCGGATGATCCGAAAGCGGGTGCGGTTCATTCCGTCATGGAAGTGCTGAACCACACGCGATTGAACCATAGGGTGGAAGTTCGCGGCGGGATTCTGGCAGGCAAATGCGCCGAACTGCTGCAGGAGTTTTTTAGGAAGCGCCGTTAGTCAAACCCAAGCTACTAGCTTCTGGCTATTAGCTACAGCTTTGTCGCGGAGAGGTGCGTGAGCGGTTGAAACGATCCGCCTCGAAAGCGGACATACCTTAACGGGTATCGGGGGTTCGAATCCCTCCCTCTCCGCCAGACCTTTATTTTCTGCTACTTACAGCACCTGACTACCAAATTCAAGGCATTTGCCTCCGGCGCAGTAATAGACATTCGGAGGCAAGATGGCAGTCACACTCTATCGCCAGGTCGGCAAAGGCAAGGCTCGGCGCTATCAAAAAATCAACCTCGGTCGTGGGCGCCGCCCCGCCGATCTCACTGGTCCCTATTTTCTGCGGTACTCGCTCGCTGACGGCACCAGCCCTTGGGAACATGTCGGCGACGATCTCGATGAGGCGATCACCGCCCGTGAACGCA
>JAFAGX010000300.1 GCA_019237515.1 Acidobacteriaceae bacterium | reverse complement strand
CAGTCTTTAGAGACGTAACTGCCCGACAGAACGCGGCGAGAAATAGACAAGTCTGTCGAAATCAGCTTTTCCCATTCGACTCACCTATGAGTGGCAGCAACGTCTGAACATAGGAGAGATCTATGGCCGTCGAAGTCATGAAGATGTCAATCGCCTCCAAAAACATACGGGCTACGAACAGGTTTCAGTGGACAATGGCAATCGCGCACGGGCGCTTAATCTTGCACACTTTGCTTCTGCTTGTGTTGACCGCCGGGATCGGGCATGCCGAGGAGCCGGCGACTCGTTATCCTTCCATGGCCGCGCTGGATCAATATCTCATGACTGACCGTAATGAGGAGATCGCTTTGGCCCGAACCGCAGCCCCCGAAACAATCGCTCAGGAAGCAAAAGTTATGGTGCTCACGCGACAAGGCTACGAGACTGCCGTCGAGGGAAAAAATGGTTTTGTATGTGTTGTGGAACGCGGTTGGATGGCGCCATTCGATAACCCCGAATTCTGGAATCCAAAAATTCGAGGTCCAATCTGTTTCAATCCAGCGGCAGCGCGGTCGATTCTGCCGCTGACGATCAAGAGGACGGAACTCGTGCTGGCCGGACTGCCTAAAAGCGAAATCATGGAAAAGATTAAAGCCGCACAGAACCGAAAAGAACTACCGACCTTTGAGCCGGGAGCCATGAGTTACATGATGTCAAAACGGGCGTATCTTACCGATCGCGATGGGCACAACTTGTGTCATCTGATGATTTACACGCCGCTCGCCGATGCTGCGGCGTGGGGTGCGGATCTGCCGGGATCGCCAGTCGGTTTTGGCGGACAATTTCAGGGTGCGCCGGAGCCGATCACTGTATTCCTGGTACCGGTAAGCAAATGGTCAGACGGGACGCCTGCTCCGGAGATGTAAACGGCGAAGTAGTTGGCTGAACCATAGTCGGCGGTCCAGCACTAGATTCGGCAGTGCATGCAAAACACGCTGCCGCCCGATTTTTCAAATTCGGAGGTTTCCACCACTACCGGCCTGAGTCGCTCCTGTGCCAGGATCCGGGAAAGGTTCTCGCTGAGCCTGGGCGTTATAAAACGGCCATTGGCGACGATCCCGTTTCCCATGAATTGTATCGCTTCATCGCGGGTGAGTTCGTGAACCCGCGGAAAGCTGTTGCGAATTGCATCAACCGAATCCTTCGAGAGCGCCTCTGGGCAGATCAGCGCCGCTTCCATGCTTAGCGGACAGAGGCAAGTGTCCAGGTGATAACAGTACTTATCCACCAGCTCTAGCGTTGTCACCGGAAATCCCGAACTCTGCATCGCGACGGCAAATTTCTCAACTCCGCCGCGAGTCGAACGAAATCCATAGGCGGCCCAGATTCGAGAGCGGTCCGGATGCCAAAGCAAATCGCCGTGGCCCTCCAGATATTCGCCAGCTAAATCCAACTCTAGAATTTTGTATCCGCGCTTTCGAAACCATTCCACGTAGAACGCGACTTCTTTGTGTCGGGACGGGTATCGCATGCGGCCGGGAACGACGAATTTGCCGAACCCCGGGTGTTCGCCAACGAACACCTGATTCGCGCTAAATACCATGTCCTCAAGGCCTTCTACAGGATCAATCAACTCAATCTTTAATCCTGCTTCAATCATCGCATTCCGCAGATTTTCCCACTGATGCTGGGCCAGAACGCGATCGATCGGCAGGCCCATGTGTGGGTTCTTCGGTTCGCGCACATCGAAGAAAGTCGGCGGACACATCAGAACAGCATTTGCCATCAGCATTGCTCATATTGTGTCACACGCCTGAACCCTCACTGACGAGGTTTCGGCACAAGTCAATTTAATCGGCAGGTGCGGCTGTGGAGGTCTCAACAGCTCGGGCGATAGTCCATCAATCCAACATCTTGCCGAGGGATTTCCAGATACCACTTTGGCCAGCTACATGCATCAAAAGCCCGCCATGCTCCACAAGTGTGCCAATCCCACATGCGCAAATCCTTTCCGCAAGCTCAGCGAAGGAAAGCTATTTCTGGTCGAGACGGACGGCTTTTCTTCCTCCACCTCCGTACTGCGACGCTGGGACGAAGGAGTGCACCATCGGATCGAGCATTTTTGGCTGTGTGCACAGTGCGCGTTGGTTTTGACCTTGACCTTCGAAAAAGGCAAAGGCCTGAAAGCCGTACCGCTACTCGACCGTACTAGAAAAAAGCCTGCAGTCTCGGCTGCGCCCGCTATTGCAGTCGCGGAGAGTGCATGACCGAAGCTTGTAAACCATAGGAAGGATGACATTGTGATCCCACAACTTTGTACGATCTGCGGCGGGGAAAAGTCCCCGGGACAGGTTTGGTTCCTGGTAGCCGAGAGCCACTGGGAAGACAAGCTCAAGATTTTGAGATGGGAAGCGGAATTGGCTAACCGGAAGGGCATGCATAGTGCCTGCTGTCCGGCGCATGTGCAGGAATTGGTCACGTACTGGATGTCCAGCGGAGATGTAGATTTTCTTCTTCCACCCGCGGGCACTCAACGCCAGACGCTCCGGTCAAAATTGCCGTATGTTACCGAACCTGACACCCGCGGCGCTTTGGAGATCGGTGAACTCTCCGTCGATCGGCCAAGTGTGGGACGCGCGTTGAATGAGAACCCCGATTCACTTCTGATCATTCTCGATGAACTGCGGGATGTGCTGGAACGGGAGACGGCGGGCGCATCCGCCCGACTGGAGTCAGCAACGACTTCGCGGCTCATCAGACAGGTCTAGTGGCGTACGATGGGGCACATATCCAGCTCCGCGGCTCGCTAAACCCAAGTCAGACGCTGAACGACTCCTTCCACCTAATCCAATCGTTCGCGAGCAGTTCTGCCATGCTTTTTGTGGCCAATTGAAGGAAGTTCGGCTTCATCTTCTCCAGATCGCGGAGAATCGACTGCCGGGCTTTCGCACTTCCGAGATGGATATTCGCAGTTTCCCATCCCATCGCGTTCAGCAGCCGCAGCTCATCCCGCTGTTTAGGAAGAACGCTCAATTCGATGCGAGAGCAGTGTGGCGACAGCCTCCGCAGCAACCACCCCTCTCGTAATCTCACAAACGGATCGGGACACCGCACCGCGCGGTCAATGATCTCTTGATAGCGGAGTTTGGCATCCTTTTCTTCCCGCGCCCAGTACACGGACGATGGAGCCAGGCGTTTGGCTTCGCGAGCAATGCGACTTCCGTGCCAGGCTGCGAGTGCCACCACCCGAACATGCCCCAGACTGCCAAGTCCGGCAACTCGTCGACAAAGCTTGTATGCCAATTTCGGAGCAGGCATAAGCTGCTGGAGAGCATTCTTGATTTTCTTCGGAATTCTGCCAGTGAATTTCGGCAGGCTATCCATTTTCCGCCAGAAATGAATGGGATCCCGCAGCTCGCTTACGGCTATCTGACGCAACCAGTTATTATCTTCTTCCAGTACAAAAGGCCTGCCATTCTCGACCATGGATTCGCGATACCCATCGAGAATTGCCGCACAAGCATCTTTCGGCGTTACTGCTAGATGGCCTTCCTCTGCAGCCAAGATCGCACTCGTCGCCAAACGGACTAAGTCGAGCGTGTATGGCAAAACCGCCGCTTCATCAAAATCGTTTACGCCCCATACCAAGCGCCCTTCCGCGTCGCGCCAGGTTCCGAAATTCTCGATATGTAAATCGCCGACAGCCAGAACTTTGGGTGCGCCTTTCAATTCTGCACAAGCATCCGGCCACAACTGCACCCAGCGGTAGAACGTCGATCGCAGAAAGGAAAACGGCGACTCCGCCATGCGTTGATGTTTCAGGTGCAGGTCGGCCGGCACGAGCACAATGTAACGCCCGAGCCATGCTTCGTAGCGTTTTGTAGCCTTAACGATGTTCATGGCCGCCGTGGTGGGTCCAAAGTACGGCTGGCGTCAGTCGTTGTCAATGCGTGACGGTTCGTTTGGACGGACTGGCAATCCTGCATGCGCCTGTCAACGCTCCGTGGCAGCACGTTTCGTCTCAGGCCGTGCGGCAGAGATGACTTCGGCTTTATCCTTAGTTCGCGTAGTACTTTGCGTTGATTTCGATGAACTGCTTCAAATCCTCAGGCAAGTCATCGATCACGTGGATGGAGTCCGACGTGCATACCGGAACACAGGCTCCGCAATCGATGCAGCCAGCCGGATCCACATACATTTGTTTTACCTCGTCGAACCCGGGCTCGTCTTTTTTAGGGTGGATGCAATCGGTAGGACAGACATCGGCGCACAGCTCGTCTTTAATGCAGGTATCGGTGATTACGTAGGCCATGGTTCGCGCTCCCTCTGGCGACGATTTCAGCCTACGTGAGCTTGATATTGCTTTCGGTGATGTCGGTCACCGGACAGATGTGTCGCACGTCTCACATAACGACGCGAGCAGGAAGCGCTGCACAGTCATGCAGCTTTGTGGTGCCGCCGAAGCAGGGCCGCGATCTTCCTCATGTCTTCCACAAATGCGCGGTATTGCGAATGCCGAGATTCTTCGTCGACCGCGCGCAAAACGGAAGATGGATGGACGGTTGCAATAACATAAGGAGCCAATGGCGAGTCGACCAATTCTCCCCGGCGGCGGCTGACGCTGAAATCCCGGCCGAGGAGCGCCTGAGCTGCTGTGGCTCCCAGGCAGACCAGGACCTCGGGCTTGACGACCGAAAGTTCTGCGTCCAACCATGGCCGGCATGCCTGGATTTCCGAGTACCGCGGTTTCTTGTGAATCCGACGCTTGCCCCGTTCTGCGGGCGTCCATTTAAAGTGCTTGACAGCGTTGGTGACATATACTTCGGCGCGATCAATACCCGCCTCAGCCAGAGCTTTGTCCAGCAATGCCCCCGCCGGTCCGACGAAGGGGTGACCGGCCAAGTCTTCCCGGTCGCCTGGCTGCTCTCCTACCATCAAGATTCTTGCCGTCTCGTTACCCTCGCCGAAGACGGTCTGCGTCGCGTTTTTCCACAGATCGCATCCTTTACAGTTGGCAGCCGCTTCGCGAAGGCTTTTCAAGGTGGGCTTCCGCGGGATGAAAGACTGCGTTGTATTTGCAAGACGCCGCATTGTTTATTTCTCTGTAGCTGTCCGTCGTAGGATG
>JAFAGX010000198.1 GCA_019237515.1 Acidobacteriaceae bacterium | reverse complement strand
GTGTTATCAGTCACCTCAGAAAAGCCAAACGTATTCACGCGTTCCCGAAAAGTGCCGATGATCGTAAAGGGTAGGCCGCCGACCTTCGCCACCTTTCCGATAGCATCGTCAACGGAACCATAGATCTGTTCGGCGAGCTTTTGCTGCATGACGCCGACTTTGTTCCGTGCCTGTTCATCCTCTGCGTCAAAGAAGCGGCCTGAAACTACGACCAGGTTGCGCACAGCGGTGTATTGCGGAAACACGCCCAGCACCCGCAAATCTTTCTGTTTGCCGCCGCCAATGGGGATGTGGTCATCCAGCGGCACGACTGGCGACGCGGCGACAATTCCAGGCACCTGCTCGAGAACCGCGTTCATGTCGTCAATCGTGAGCAGGTCTGGGGTTACATTGCCCTGCCCTCCCCCCTGGTATTCGGCTTCAACCTCATTGGCGCCGATCGATTGAATCTGGTTTAAGACGTACTGCTTACCCGTCATTCCAATCGTCACCACCAGGATTAAAGAAGCAGTGCCGATGACCATGCCGATGGCGGTGAGCGCGAACCGTACCTTGTTCGAGCAGAACGTATCGTAAGCGAAGCTCAGGATCTCGCTAACAACCAGCTTGGGCCGTTGCTGAGCAGGTGCCGTGGTGGTCGCAGTGGCCATCAAGAATTAGATGCTACGCGGGGGGGCGAAGAGACGCAATGCGCGCGAACTCGCATGAGCATTATTGTCGCATTGCCGAGCCCAGGGATGTTCCAGGTGCATAATAGGATTCGTACCCCGGTTCGAGCCGCCGACCTTTGCTGCTGAAGATTTTGAAACGTGCAACGCCCAGCTTCTGCAGCGCAAATTGCATTGCCGTCGCGAGTACGCCCAAACCGTAGGTAACGCTTCGCCGGAAATTGATCGAGGAAGCCTCCTCGAAATATTTTGTGGGGCAGGAAACCTCGCCGATCCTGAAACCAAAATAAACGCACTGCGCCAGCATCTGATTATCGAAAACGAAGTCGTCGGAATTCTCCAACAACGGCAGTGTTGACAGTACCTTTCGGCTGAAAGCGCGGTATCCGGTGTGATATTCGGATAATTTGACGCGAAGGAAAAAATTCTCAACGCCCGTCAGAAGGCGATTGGAGACATACTTCCACAGCGGCATGCCTCCTCCCATCGCGTTGGAATGGCCGCCGATAATTCGTGAACCCAGGACTACGTCATAAACCCCATACGCCACCATGCTGGCCATCGCGGTCACCAAGAGCGGTGTGTACTGATAATCGGGGTGCAACATAATGACAACATCCGCGCCCGAGGCCAGCGCTTCGCGGTAGCAAGTTTGCTGGTTTCTGCCATACCCATAGTTCTGGTCATGAACGAAATATTTCAGGCCAAGCTGCTTGGCCACTTCGGTTGTTTGATCGGAGCTGTGATCATCGACCAGGATGATCGCGTCCACCAGGTCGGGCAACTCGCGCACCGTTGCTTCCAACGTTTTTTCAGCGTTGTAGGCGGGCAGCACGATGGCGATGCGTTTGCCGTTGATCATCTAGGGGATTCTGGTCCCATTATGACAAAACTTGGCCGCGGTGAGAAACAGTGGCATTTGCAGTGTCACTGCAGTAAAGTGGGGCTCCGATTTGCTGCGATATTTATGGACCTACTGCATAAACTCCGCGGGGCGTCCGGTCAGCCGCTCGATCCGCTTTGCGATTGGCGGATGAGTCGAGAAGAGATTGCCAAAATTCATCCCCAGCAGCGGTTGAATGATAAACAGATGTGCCGTCGACGGCGTCGCCTGCATGGGAAGCCGACGGGAGTAGGCATCCAGCTTAGACAGAGCGCTGGCTAGCGCGTACGGATTTCCCGTGTAGTGGGCTCCACTGGCATCAGCCTGGTATTCGCGGGAACGGGAGACGGCAAGCTGGATCAGAGTAGCTGCAATAGGCGCCAGGATCAGCATAATCACCGCAGCCAAGCCGCCTCCGCCTTCACGATCCTCGCGGTCACCCATGCCACCAAAGAACATTGCCCAACGGCCCATGCTGGCCAGCATAGTGATTGCGCCGGCGACCGTCGCCGCGACGGAACTGATGAGGATATCTCTGTTATTCACGTGGCCCAGTTCATGGGCCAGGACGCCTTCAAGTTCCTCGTCATTGAGCAGATTTAAAATACCCTGGGTCACAGCCACAGACGCGTGGCTAGGATTGCGACCGGTGGCAAAGGCGTTCGGGGAATCGGTCGGAATGACATAAATCTTCGGCATCGGAATGCCGATCTTCTGCGTCAGCCGCTCAACGACTTGATAAACCCGCGGCAACTCTTCCCGCGAGACCGGCTGCGCACGGTACATCGCCAGCGCAATCTTGTCCGAATAAAAGTACGAAACGAAGTTCATGACCGCGGCGAAGACCAGCGCGATGATCATGCCGTTCTGCCCGCCAAATGCCCGGCCGATGAACAGCAGCATCAGCGTTAATAGCGTGAGCAGCAACGCTGTTTTAAATGTGTTTCCCATGTGAGTTCTCGATTAATTAGATGGTAACTCAGGCGTGCGGATTCAGGCGCAGCAGCGAACCCGCGTCTTGAAGACAATATCCTTTGCTGCAGGAACTTAGCTGCTGGACGAGGATGCTCGCGCGCCGCGCTTAACTGCGCGCTCTAAAGTCTGGTCGAGTGCGGCTTTGGCCTTCTCATACTCTTGCTGCGAGATGCGTCCCTGCTTGTGCTCCAACTCGAGCTGAAAAATTTCCTCCTTGAGTGCGTCAAGCAACATGCCCGAATGAGGAGAAGCAGCGGGGGAAGTCGATGGAGCTGCAGAAGCCTTGGATTTGGCCGGCGTAGGTGTTCGCGGGAGCTCAAGATCCGAAGCAGCCAACTCGGATACTGCTACAGCAGGCGAACGACGCACGATGTAAACGGCTCCCGCAGCCAGCACTGCTCCGAAGCCGCCCAGAATGTACCAGCGGTATCTCTCCAGAGGGTCCGGTGCATCGATCGGCGGACCCAATCCGCCACCAGGGCGTGAGTCGCGCCCGGCTACATTACCGCCTTCGCCGCCGCCTTGCTGCCCTCCTTCCCCACTACCCTCGCTCAGAGTGCCCGTGCCCGAAACGCTGAAATCCAAAGGCTGCCCAACGCTTGTATTCGAGGCCACTTCAACCTGAGCGTCGCTCTGGCGCGGATCCTGCATCGACTGAAAGGACGCGCCTTGGCCCGCACTGAACTGCATGCTCTTTGGCAGCATTACCACGAAATGCTGCGATCCGTAGATCGGCTGCGGATTGATGCTGGCCTGCCCGTTGTACGACATGTGAAAACTCACCTGGAACTGCGTTTCCCCCGGGCGCAGCGGAAAAATGAAAGCGTATCGGTTTTTTTCTTTTTGCGGGACCGGAGAGGCGTTGATCGGTTGTCCTCCGGCAGTCATCGCCATGGCTTGATCGATGCTTGCCCCGTCCGGCAGATAGAATTCAAAATTCTGGTCGTTCATCTGCGTCCGAGGAGGATTGGATTTGTTGTCGACAGCAAACAGACGGACGCCCTGAAGCTCATTACCCTGGGCTTGGAAGCGCATGACGTCCGCCGTTACGCCGATTCCGGCAACTTTCTTCGAAACGTCGTAAACCTGCACTTCCACCGAAGTTGTTCCTGGAGGAGCCATGCGGTGATACGTGACACCCTGATGGATAGCTCGGACTAAGTGCGGACCATTGGAATCGTCGAGCTTGAGACTGAAGTGGCCCTTCGCGTCAGTGGTGGTGCGACCGGATTCCTGCATCCCTTGTCCAAGGCTAAGCAGAACGACGTCATCACCTGCTGCAGGCAGGTTTGTCGTGGTATTGGTGACCGTGCCTGTCAACGTCTGAGCTGATGCGGATGCAGCAAGGAAAACGAGGATCAGCACCGCATTGAACACGCACAGAAACGAGCGCATGCGTTGAGTTAATCCGAGCCATCGCTCGGCAACAGGGCTCCACAGCTTCAAGCTCTTGCTCCTTTTTTACTCATCGGCGGGGGCATTGCCTCCAGCCGCGCGATCTCTGCAAGGACAGCGGCCGCTTCCTCTTCCAAAGAATTCTTAATGACCTCGTAATCGGCGTCCGGAAACTTGCCTGCTTTGTATTCAAAATTCAGGTCTCGCAGATTCTCGTAGACGACTTCCCGTCGCTCCCGCAAATACGACAGCCGCGTCTTTTGCGGGCCTAAATACAACTTGCCTGGCAGGGAGAAAACGTAAACCACGACCCCAAATGTAATCAGCATACAAGCCAGGAGCGCTACGGTCATACTTGAGTCTCCCTCCTTGCCTGCTCACGAAAATGTTCCAACTCGGAGCCCTGCACGGAAGCTGGAAGTTCGGCAGGCCTGAGTAACGGACGAGAACGCCATGCGCGAACGATGAAACCAACCAGGCCTAAACCTAGAATCAAGGCAGCGTAGGGTGCGATCCATGCAACCCGATCGAAGCCGGTCTTGGTCGGAGCTGCCAGGACAGTTGGCCCGTACTTCTGGACAAAAGATTGCAAGGTCAGATCATCATTATCGCCACGATCGACAGCCTCCACTAATTCGGCGCGCATGCGATCCGAGTAGCTGCAACCCACGTGATTGCACTCGAGCAGAATCTGCCGGCACCCGCAAGCGCACATCAGCCGATGGCCGAGATCGTTGAAGCGGGCCGAGTCGTCTCCTGCACCGAGCAGAACGACAAGCGCAGCGCATAACAACCCCATTTGAAAAACCCGCGGCGAAATCGCTTTCATAAAAGGAAGAATTACAAGCCACTCAGGATGACGTCCACCATGCTTATTTCTAATCTGCCCCCACCGGTTCTGCATGCATCGGAACCGGAGCGGGCACGCGAACAGGAACTGAGTTGGGAACAAGTGCAAGCAGCGTTCCCGCGATCATGATCCAGACTCCTACCCAGATCCACATTACCAAGGGATTTAGGTGCGCCTTAATGATCGGACGGCCGGTATCCTGATTCAGACCCTCATAAACCAGATAGAGATCTTCCCCAGCGGTAGACCGGATGCGCGGCATGGTCGAAGTTTGCTGGCTCGCTTTATAGAATCGCCGCTCAGGATAGAGCGTGCCGATCTGCCTGCCGTGCTTCCAGACATTCATCACTGCCCATTCGCTGCTGTAATTCGGATTATCGTCCTGCGTGTAGGACTGACATACGAGCGTATATGGGCCGATAGCCATTCGGTCACCAAAGCCCATTTCTTGCTCCTTGTCCTGGTTAAATGCAGCCCCAGCGAATCCGATCATGATGACGATCACGCCGAAGTGGACAATGTACCCACCGTATCGCCGCGTGTTCCGATGCGCGAGTTGGCTCATGGAAGCGAGCAGATTCTGGCCTGTATGACGCGCGATAACGCGGCCTCCACGAACGAACTCTGAAATTACCGTCAGGCCCACCAGAACTGACAGCATTACTGTCATCAGCGAGTAGAAATACGAAGCTTCCTTCCATGGCTTCATGCCAAGAATCACCAACAAGACGCCCACGGCCAAAGCCCCAACTGCCGGCCAAAAGAAATTGCGTTTCAGACTTTCTAACGACGTCCTCCGCCAGGCCAGCAGCGGCCCTAAGGCCGTCAGCAATAGAAGCAGGAGTGCGACCGGAATGTTGACCCGATTAAAAAATGGAGGCCCGACTGTGACTTTGTTTCCTTGCACCCATTCAGAGAGGACGGGGAACAACGTGCCCCACAGAACCGTGAAACAGGCGACCACAAAAAGCAAGTTGTTGAAAAGGAAGCTCGATTCACGCGAAACCAGCGACTCCAGCTTGTGCTCGCTGCGCAGATGAGAGCGGTTCTTCACATAGAAAAACACACAGGTCGCGAAAATGAGCGCCAGGAATGCAACGAACCAATCCCCAATGGATGACTGCGCGAAGGCATGAACTGAACTAACCACCCCGCTGCGGGTCAGGAATGTGCCGAAAATCGACAGCATGAAGGTAGAGAAGATCAGCCACATGTTCCAGGTTTTCAGCATGCCCCGCTTTTCCTGCATCATCACCGAATGCAGAAATGCCGTACCCGTCAGCCAAGGCATGAGCGAGGCATTTTCCACCGGATCCCACCCCCAATAACCGCCCCAGCCTAATACCGAGTACGCCCAATGCGCTCCCAGGAAGATGCCGCAGGTTAAAAATCCCCACGTCACCATGGTCCAGCGGCGGGTGATATGGATCCACTTCTCACCCGGATATCGCATGACCAATGCCGCCAATGCGAACGCAAACGGCACGGTGAAGCCGACGTACCCGAGGTAAAGCATCGGAGGGTGGATCACCATCTCCGGATACTGAAGCAGGGGATTCAATCCGTTGCCGTCAGCAGGCAAGGACCCTTGCATCTGTGCGAATGGGTGTGCTGCAAAATTCAACAGTAGTAGAAAGAAAACCTGTACCGCGGCAATGATGACTGACGCGTAGGCAAATAGGCGCGGGTCGGTCTTGTATCTCAGACGTAAGACCAAGCCGTAAGCCGCCAGGAGCAACGACCAAAACAAAAGTGAGCCTTCCTGCCCGGACCAAAGTGTTGCAAATTTATACGGGGCAGGAAGATCCCGGTTGCTATGGTGGAAGATGTAGGCGATCGAGAAGTCGTTCTGGAAGGCTGCGACCACGAGCACGAGTGCGGCAAGTAAGACAACGGCAAAAGTTGCGATGCCGGCTCGTCGAGCCGTTTCGGTTAAGCGAGCGGAACTTGGGCCTTCACGAATTAATGCCAGCAGACCAGCCAGAAAGCAATATCCGCTCAACGCCAGCGCGAGCAGGAGGGTGAAACTACCAATCTGTGACATGGGAAACCCTGCAGTATTTTTTCAGAAACGCAGAGTCCAGGCAACTGCAAAGCTGGCGCCGGAGGGGCAGCCCTATTTCCGTTCGCAGGTGCCGCAGGACAGAGCTGGGCCAAAACAGTTGGTGCCCGCCAGTAACAGGTTACTCGCGTTCCCGGGAGGCGTGGGGGAGCGAACGCACAGCAATGGGCCTGCGCGAGGCTCACCGCAACACATCATAGAAAATGCTGCATGATTATGCAGTCTGCTGGTGATCGTGACGGGCGAGCACTTCCCGCTCGGCGCGGAACCAGTCTTCTATTTCCTGCCCCGGCATGCAGCCCCGCTCTTCGTATAGCTCGTAAGCCCGCTGACGAATCTTCGCTTCCAGATCGATGGGGGTGGGTGCCGTCGATCCACCATTCCGGCGAACGGCTACCACGGCGGTAGCTTCCGGCATGGGTATCACTTGTTTGTTAGGTGAGGTGTTGGTACGGACAGATTTTGCTCTTGGCATTTCATCTACTCCTTACAGATACAGTCCATGAAGAACTGATTATGAATTCCCGAAAACACAATAACGCAAGAACCTGATGGTTGGGTCCACTTATATGTGACGGGTGTTGACTAATGATAAACCGAGTGGCTGTGGATGTGACCTGCTCGTGAGAAAAAATTCATCCGGGTGAAACATTAATAGGACAGACAAACAGCGTTGTGTCAAATCAGTAGAAATCGTGAGAACTGGTCGGCGCGCGGGTAATTTCCATAGGAAGAACGCGCGCTGCCTTGACCGAAATCACATTGTCCTGGTTCTGCAGAACTCCCTCGATCATCAGGAATTGCTCGGAACCTACAAGCAATCGATTTTGCTGAAACAAATCGGGATTGATAATTGCATTCGCCACCCCGGTTTCGTCCTCCAGACTTAAGAAAACAAATCCTTTGGCGGTTCCCGGTCGCTGACGTGCAATCACGCATCCGCCAATCCTGAGATGTTGCCCATTGGGAATACGGCTGAGTTCGCTGGCTTTGCGAACGCCCATCTTCTGCATGCGCTCGCGATGATAAGCCATAGGATGCGGTCCAACTGTCATACCAGTACCACGAAAGTCTGCTACCAAACGTTCCTCCGCATTCATGGGGCGCAGCGGCGAATTTGTATCTGGCTCAGCTAAGCCATCCAGCAACGGCCCCGATAACCGAACGGCGCGTTCGACTTGCCACAGCGCATCGCGGCGGTGAAGTTTCGAGTTTCGAGTTTCAAGTTTCGAGTTAGCAGCGGCTGCTGGTTTGTTCCCATCATCATTGCCATTCCGAGCGGGATTTATCCCGCGAAGATCTTCCTTCTCCTTACTGGAAACTGGAAACTGGAAACTCGAAACTGAATTCAGCGCCCCGATCTCGGCCAAGGTGTTCAATTCGTCTTTGCGCAATTCGGGCACTCGATGAACGAGGTCGCGAATCGAGGTAAATGGCGCGAGATTGCAATGCCTCACGACTGCCTGACCAGCCTCTTCGCGCAGCCCTCGCGCGTATCGCAGTCCCAACCGAAGGGCGATTTTCGATTGTTGATTGTTGATTTTTGATTGTTGATTACCGGACACGCAATTTTCAGCATTCCTCGAAGCATTCCAGACACCACGATGAACTTGCTTTTCAATCGACAATCGACAATTGACATTCGAAACTTCTTCCAGCGTACAATTCCATTCCGATTTCGTCACATCGATGGGCAACACTTTCAGCCCATGCCGCTGCGCGTCTTTCACAATGGTTGCTGGGCGATAAAAACCCATCGGCTGATTGTTCAGCAGCGCAGCCGTAAACGCCGCCAGATAATGGCACTTCAAAAAAGCGCTGGCGTAAGCAATCAGTGCGAAACTGGCCGCGTGCGATTCGGGAAATCCATAGAGCGCGAATGAAGTGATGGAAAGAATAATTTGCTCCTGGGCTTCCCGCGAGATGCGGTTTTGCTCCATCCCCGCGCGAAGCCTGGCTTCTATTTCCCGCATGCGTTTCTGAGAGCGTTTGAAACCCATTGCGCGGCGAAGTTCCTCTGCTTCGCCGCCGCTGAAATTCGCAACTACCATCGCAATTTTCAGCAACTGTTCCTGGAAAAGCGGCACTCCCAGCGTACGCTTCAATACCGGTTCGAGCGAAGCATGTGCATAAGTGACTGCCTGGCGTCCTTGCCGCCGTTCTAAATAAGGATTCACCATCTGCCCGACAATAGGGCCGGGCCGAATGATCGCTACTTGCACAACAATGTCGTAAAAACTTTTGGGTTGCAGCCGTGGCAGACACGACATCTGCGCCCGGCTCTCGATCTGGAACATGCCAATCGTGTCGGCTTTCTGGAGCGTGGGATATACGACAGGATCATTCGCCGGCAGATGCGCGAGATCGACTTCCTCGTTGTAATGGTTCCGGATGAGTTGGAGGGAATCTTCCAGCACCGCCATCATACCGAGACCAAGCAAATCAACTTTGATGATGCCGAGATCGGCGCAATCTTCTTTGTCCCACTGCACAACTACGCGTCCCGGCATGGAAGCGGGTTCCAACGGGACTACCGAGTCGAGTTGACCTTGGCAGATCACCATGCCACCCGAATGCTGGCCGAGGTGGCGCGGCAAATCCTGCACCGCAATGCATAGTTCAAAATATTTTCGCAACCGGGGATGCTTTAAATCCAAGCCGGCGTCGCGAAAACGATGATCGAATGTGTCGTTCTGATCGCGGTATTCCCAGTTGGAAACGGCTGCGGAAACTTTGTCGAGAGTCTCGGGATCGAACCCAAGCGCTTTGCCCATCTCGCGACCTGCCATGCGGCTGCGATAGGTAATGACATTCGCTGTCATCGCGGCGCCGCGCTCGCCATAGCGCTTATACAAATATTGAATGACGCGTTCGCGCTGATCGCCGCTGGGCAGGTCAAGATCGATATCCGGCATTTCGCCGCGCTGCTCTGAAAGAAAACGTTCGAAGAGCAACTCCATGCCGACGGGATCAACGGCGGTAATGCCAAGGGAATAGCAAACTGCGCTATTGGCCGCAGAACCACGACCTTGTGCCAGGATCTTTTCTTCCCGGCAGAAGCGCACCAGGTCCCACACGATCAGAAAATATCCGGGCAGATCGAGTTTCTCGATCAACTTCAGTTCGCGCTCAATCTGCTGGCGTGCGCGGCATTGCAGATCTTTCGTTGTCCGGCCGTAGCGCTGCTGAAAGCCTTGCCACGTGCGCTCGCGCAGGAATGACATCATGGTTTCGCCTTCCGGCACGGAATACTTTGGAAATTCATATCCCAGATCTTCCAAGGTAAATTTCAAACGAGAAGAAAGTTCGGCGGTGTTGGCGATGGCTTCAGGAATATCCGCAAACAAAGCTTGCATTTCTTTCGGAGATTTTAGGAAACGCTCGGAATTGCGGGCTAACAAACGCCCGGCCGTTGCCAACGTGCAATGATTGCGGATGGCGGTGAAAACATCGCACAGTTCGCGCTCACGCGGAGTGGCATAAGAAACACCATTGGTGGCCAGTAAAGGAAGGCGCAGCGAATGTGCAATCTCGATGGCAGCGCGGTTGCGAGCCTCCTGCTCGCGATGTAAATGCCGTTGCAATTCCAAATAAACATTGCCGCTGCCAAAAATTCTTACGAGACCTTCGACACATTTTTTCGCCGTCTC
>JAFAGX010000194.1 GCA_019237515.1 Acidobacteriaceae bacterium | reverse complement strand
GTATGCGGTTGTCGGGGAAGAGTTCGAGCACGAGATCGTCAGTCACATGGATGTCCGAAGCTTCGCCCGACAGCGCGACCCAGCGAAACGGCCCGCGCCCCTCGCAGAACAGCGGGCGAATATAAGCGGGAACAAACCCCGGAAAATCATACGCATTCTTGACGCCGCGCTGGAAGGCAAAGGTACGAATATTGTTTCCGTAATCAAAAGTGACCGAACCCATTTTCTGCAGACGCAACATGCCTTCCACATGCTTTGCGATCGCATCGAGCGAAAGCTGCTGATACGCCTCAGGATCACGCTTGCGCAAGGCAATGGCCTCATCGAACGACATGCCGTTCGGCACATACCCGTTTAGTGGATCATGCGCCGACGTCTGGTCGGTAAGAATGTCCGGGACCACACCACGCTCAGCAAGTTCGGGTATGATGTCGGCGCAATTCCCAACCAATCCTACCGAAACGTTTTCCTTTTTCCGGATCGCGTTCTTCAGGATGCGCAATGCCTCGTCCAGTGTGGTCACCATGAAGTCGCAATAACCAGTCTTCAGGCGCTTCTTGATTCGCTCAGGATCAACATCAATGCCCAGGAAAGCCGCGCCAGTCATCGTTGCAGCCAGCGGCTGCGCTCCACCCATGCCGCCCATACCGCCGCTCACAATTAATTTGCCCGACAGATCGCCGCCAAAATGTTTTTGCGCCGCAGCCGCAAAGGTTTCAAATGTGCCTTGCACGATTCCCTGCGACCCGATGTAGATCCACGAACCGGCAGTCATCTGGCCGTACATCATCAAGCCTGCGCGTTCAAGCTCGTTGAACTTCTCCCAATTCGACCAATGGCCGACCAGATTGGAGTTGGCGATCAACACCCGCGGCGCATATTCGTGCGTCTTGAAAACCCCAACAGGCTTGCCGGACTGGATCAGCAGCGTTTCATCGTTGTCGAGCTTCTTCAACGATGCCACGATCGCGTGGTAAGCCTCCCAGCTGCGCGCTGCCCGTCCGGTACCGCCATACACGACCAGATCTCGCGGGCGTTCGCCCACTTCTTCGTCGAGGTTATTCATCAGCATGCGCATGGCGGCTTCCTGCTGCCAGCTTTTGCAGGACAGTTTTGTGCCACGTGGGGCGTGGATCGGCGTGTACGTCGCTTCTGCGATTTCGGTTTCGACAGGCATAAGTAAATAGTAGTGCTTTCGCCTAGAAGCGTTCAAATTCCAACAAAAACACGAGCAACGCCGTCGTGCTTAAAGCCGATCGAACAGCGTGCAACTTCCCCCAGCGTTTTAAAAGGTCCGACGCGAGTTTGGAGTTGCGGTCCAACGAGGGATCGAGCAGCTGCTTATTGGTGGGGAGGATAGCAATCAGCGTGAAGGGAATTACGCTAACAATCAGAATTCCTCCGATGAGCCAAACCAGGTTTGAGGTGATGATCCATCCTCCGAGCGATCCCAGAAAGCTCGATGCCGCAAGAGAAACCTGCATGATCGTGCCACGGCGATAGCTGGGCCCAAATTCAGTCAGCGCAAGGTTCGTGCCGCACTCCATTCGAGCCGGATGCTCCACAAGTTCAACATAAAGCGCTGCTCCAGCAAACAGAGCGCAAGCGTAAATGGCGATGAACTCAACAAGCCATTTCAGAATTGTCATTCGTTGTGACCCCTAATTGCAGGTAAATCCAGCCCAAATGGTAGTGCGTGCAACAGAATGCTTCAAACATATCCGATTTACTCCGATCCGGCAGCCCAGCACCACTGCGGTAGACTTCCTTTAGTGGCTTCTTCCGATCAACTCGGCCTTACTTTCACAGCTCCGGGCCGCCGCATTTGGACGGTGCGGGACCTGGTGTCCGCGGTCCGAACCCACTTGGAGCGGGAATATAGCGATACCTGGGTGGAGGGGGAAATCTCAAACTTCCGCGCCCACGATTCCGGCCATCTCTATTTCACGCTCAAAGACGAAAATGCCCAGATTCGCGTTGTGATGTTCCGCTCTTCCGCTCGTCTGCTGCGGTTTCGCCCGGAAAACGGGATGCAGGTCGTCGCCCGTGGCCGCGTGACGATTTACGAAGATCGCGGCGAATTGCAAATTTCGGTCGAATATCTGGAGCCCAAAGGCGCGGGCGCTCTGCAGATCGCTTTTGAGCAGCTCAAGGCCAAACTCGAAGCCGAAGGGCTGTTTGACGCTTCGCGAAAGAAGCCGATACCCACCTTGCCGCATGCCATCGGCATTATCACTTCGCCGCAAGCCGCAGCCCTGCGCGACATCTTAAATATTCTTCACCGGCGCCATCTCGGAGCGAATGTTTTGATTTTTCCTGCTCAGGTTCAGGGAGACATGGCCGCTCTCGAAGTAAGCGCGGGAATCCGGTATTTCAACAAGGCGCGCACTGTTGAGGTCATCATCGTCGCCCGGGGCGGCGGGTCCGTTGAGGATCTGGCCGCCTTCAATCATGAGGGCCTGGCTCGAACGGTTGCATCATCAAAAATTCCCGTGATCTCCGCTGTCGGCCACGAGACAGACTACACAATCGTTGACTTTGTGGCCGATCTGCGCGCGCCCACGCCATCAGCGGCGGCGGAGCTAGTCATCCGTTCGCGCCAGGAGATTGAAGATCAGCTAGCAGGCCTTTACCGGCGGCTGGAGAAAGCAATTCGGTATCACCTGCTGATTGCTCGCCAACACCTCACAGAATTGGCGCGCCACGGGGCGTTTGCCCGCATGATGGATTTGATTCATCGCCGACAGCAGCGCCTGGATGACCTCGTCTATCGCCTCACGCAATTGCAACGCGCAATCATCGAAACCCAACGGCGGCGATTCGAAACGCTGGCCGGTGCCGTACGACATTACGATGTTCGCAGAGTCCTCGCAGGTATGCGAAAAGACCTGGTAGCGCAATCAGCCGCGTTGGTTTCTGCTTTCCGGAACTCGTTGCTTGAGCGCAAGGTCCGTCTGGACCGCATGGAAACCGCTCTCCGCACCCTTTCACCGCTCGCCATCCTCGAGCGCGGCTACGCGCTAATATTCGATGCTTCAGGGCAGTTGCTGAAAGACGCAGCTCAAGTCAAGGCAGGCGAGGAGATCTCAGCGCGCCTGGCGAAGGGCACCGTAGTCGCAACCATAAAACAGAAAAAAGCGGAATAACTCTCTTTGCCTCCCTGGAGCCGTGGGGCAAACTCCGCATGAGATTTGGCATCAAGTCACTGGTTGTGCCGCGTGCCTTCGTGATTGACCGGCAGGAGTATTGGAGGCAAACCTTTGCTGG
>JAFAGX010000151.1 GCA_019237515.1 Acidobacteriaceae bacterium | reverse complement strand
CAGAGAGCCTGGTTTGCCGGATTAGATTCCACCGCCGAGACCAGCCGATGACCCTGGTTGCCGACGTAACTGGTGGTAATCACGGTATTCAATCCGACCTGCCGCTGAATGGAGAATTCGTAGTGCTCGGAATAAGGAAGCTTGTTTTTGTTGTTGAATGACCAGTCGAACCCTAGTGGCTCAACTTGGGCCCAAGGAAAATTCGGATCCGGATTCTGCGGTGAGACATTTAGAGAAGGAAACGGAAATGGAAATCGTTTTCCCACTGATGTGAGGCTGGAACGAATGAGATAGGGAGCTTCCAGCAGGGGTGGGTTAGCGCTGCCGTAAAACAGTCCATATGGTGGGTCACCGACTTCGAGGAACTGCGATAGATCCTCTACTGAGGTGTAGTAAAGGCCGCCTCCGGCGCGAATGCTGGTATGCCCGGGGCCACCGAACAGTTTGCCGAGAAAACCCGAAGACGCACCCGGCGAATAAGCTAATCCCAGCCGCGGCGAGAAGTTGTGCCACTGTGTCGGTCCCAAGGTTCGCGGCACGCCGGGATCACCCGCAACTACATAGCCCAGTGGCGCACCAGGAAATTTGACCGACTGCTTCCCTGGAATGATGGTCTCGGTCTTGTTCTGCGTGTCATACCAGGGCATGCTGGCTTCCCAACGCAAGCCGTAGTTCAAGGTCAGATTGGATGTCGCGCGCCAACTGTCTTGCGCGAATAGGCCGTAGTATTTGCTGCGCGAATCCAGCAATTGGCGACTAGCCTGCGTCAAGCTATTCGGGGCGCCGATCAGGAAATCGGCAAAATCGATGCCTGTCTCCGATCCGCTAAACCCGTATTGCCCGTTCGGGGCCGCCAAGTTCCTTTCATCGATCTGGTCATAGTGAAACTGGCCGCCGAACTTGAGCGAATGGGTTCCAATTACCTTTGAGAAGTTGTCCAACCATTGAAAAGAATTGTTGATTTGATTAGTGGTGACCTCAGGAACTCCAATTATAAAGTTGTTGAAGACGAAGGTCGGAACCCCCTCGAGCGCCGGAACAACTGGACTGATTCCTCCTGTGACCGGATCCCACGGAGTGACGAATCCCAAGTTCGCCAAACTGTAATTCGGCCCCACCCCGCCCTGCGGTGTGGCGAGATGAAGAGCATTGCGGACGTAGCTGAAGCGGAATTCGTTCACTGAATAAGCGCCAAACAGCTTCGTGTTTCCAAGGTTGATCAGTTGGGCCCGCCCCGCGGTGTTGGCGTTGTAGTTGAAAGTGTTGGCGGGAACCGCGGTCTGGGAGCCTGCACCAGTGTTGGGGTAGGGATCATTCAATAAATAATCGTCAGCGAAGTAGTAGGCAAACAACATGCCGAATCGAGAATTCTGGTCGATGCGAATGCCCGCTTTGTCATCCCGAAGATGGCGAGGATATGCCGAGGTTTCAAAAAAGTTTCCTGCCGAGTTGGGCTGTGGAATCAATCCCATCCCCAACACTTTGGTTGCGACTGGTGACCAAGCGCCTCGCGGAATGACTGCGTTTGGAAACACACATTGCGTTGGCTTTGTACAATTAAAGCCGTACGGTGTGCCCACTCCGGTATTCGGATCAACAGTTGTGGGGTCAATCGTGGCAGCCGTGAAATAGTAGGGTTCGGAGTCGTTGACCGTATACCCTAAGCGAGACCCCAGCAGGCTCGCGAAGCCGGGACCACCGACTGTTGAGGCAATCGGGTTATTGTTGGCATCGCCGCTGGTACTGAATGCACCCGCGGAATCCGAAAAATCCCCACCAAAGTTGGCGACGGAGGGCATTTGCGTGTTTTGCGTTGGAGCCTGCGTTTGTCGTGTCCCCTGATAATCGATAAAAAAGAACGTCTTATCTTTGCGAATCGGACCACCCAACGTGCCACCGAACTGATTCTGCCGAAACACAGGCGTACGGTCGGTCGGGGCAGAGAAGAAATTCTTAGCATCCAAAGAGGTGTTCCGGAGAAACTCGAACCCACTACCGTGCAGAGAGTTTGTGCCGGATTTGGTCACAACATTGATTTGTCCGCCGCTGTAGTTGCCATACTCCGCATCGTAGTTGTTGGTGATGATGCGAAATTCTGAAATGGAATCAAGATTAGGGATAATGGCAGCACCGTTGTTCTTGCCTTCCTCCACGTTCGATCCGTTCACCATGAACCCATTAGCGGCTTCTCGCTGCCCATTAACTGACTGATTGCCGGCATTCAGCCCGCCATCTACGGGGCGGTCGTTGATGCCTGTTGCGCCCGTATCGACCGAGTTATACGGAGAAACACCTGGCTGGAGAGCCAGCAGGTCAGTGAATGATCTTCCGTTCAACGGCACTGCTGTCATGGTTTTGCCACTGATGACCTCGCCCATCTGCGTGCTTTCCGTCTCGACGTGGACAGTGTCGGTGGTCACTTCAACTTTTTCGTTGATGGCTCCTACCTGAAGTACGGCATCAGCACGCAAGGCGGAATTGGCATCAATTTTCAGCCCTGTCACCTTCACTGTCCTGAAACCTGTTTGGCTTACTTCAACGTTGTAATTGCCGACCGGCAGGGAAGCGAAGTTGTAGAAGCCTTTCGAATCTGTGGTCAGGGCGGTTTTTACGCCGGTGTCGACGTTGATTGCGACCACCTTGGCGCTGGATACCACTGCGCCACTGGAATCCGTGACCACGCCCGAGATGCTGCCGTTGATGCTGGCAGAAGCCACTCCAACAGCCATCATTAGTATTACTGCTAACGCAAGATGTAGGCGCCCGGTTTTACGCATTTCCCACCTCCAAGGCGATTCCAACTTTCAGGTCTTCTCACGCAATGAAAACCTAAGCTCCGTTTTGAAAACGAAGAAGGATAGACAGACGGGTTTAACCCAAATCAATGAATACTGTCAAACCTTTTCTCCGGGCACACAAGTAGTTATTGAGGGTCTCGGTTAGGCATTCACCCGGCTTGGGCGTTGCTTCAGAAGAACGGATTTTTTGCTCAAAGCGGCTCCTAATCAGTTCCGGAGTTTCCCCCAGCCGAGCAACGCGAAAGAGCAAACTGTGTAAGATGTGTTGCAGAAAAGCCGCTTTCATCAGATAATTCGCACTTTCATTTTTCGTTAGTGGGAAGCACATGGCTGAAACCGTGAAACGTAAGTACAACATCACCGCCTTGCAACGCGGGTTAGGTCTTTTACAACTGTTCAGCCAATCACCACACGGACTCACCGCCAAGCAGGTGGCGAGTCTGTCGCGACTGCCAGTCAGCACCGTCCATCGATTTCTGGTTAATCTGGAGCGCGCGAATTTTCTAAACTGTGGAACGGACGGGATCTATCATCTGGGCACCGCCTGTTTCGCAGTCGGCCAGGCAGCATTGGGACAGCTCGATGTTCGCCGGCTTAGCTTTGGTTATTTGCAGGAACTGAATTATCAGACCCGGGAAACCATCCACCTTACCGTGCGCCACGGCACGTCCGCCGTCTACGTTGAGAAGCTGGACTCGCCCGAACCGCTGCGAATTCATTCCCGGATTGGAGTCAGTGTTCCGCTGTACTGCACCGCCGTAGGTAAGATCATGCTGGCCTACCTGCCCAAAGATGAGCAAGAGACAGTTTTGCAGCAAATTGAGCTGAGGCGGCGAACGCCAAACACCGTGGGCAGCTTGCAGGAATTACGGGCAGAACTGTACCGCGTTCACAAAAACGGTTACGCCTGCGATATGGAGGAGAACGAACTGCACATCCGGTGCATTGCTGCTCCGATCAGGGATCACAGCGGTGCAGTGCATGCCAGCCTCAGCATTACAGCCCCGGCTGTGCGCATGCCCGTAAATCGCCTGCGCCAATTGGCACCTTTGGTTCAGGACGCGGGGCTCAGAATTTCACGCGAACTCGGATATCCGACACCGGCGAATTTGCGGCTTGGAATGCGCAGAGGCCCTGGCGAGGAGGAGAACCGAAGTGCGAATGCCATTCCTTAAGCTGCGCCTATTTCTTCCCAGCGATTCTCGGCGATTTCTGGCATGCTGCCTCGCGACAGGGATCCTGACTCTCTTCGCAGTTCCAGTTTTCGCAGTGAGAACATGTCGCGCTCAAGCCACAACTTTTGAGGGATGGAAAGCCGAAGAGCTTAGCAATGACTGGCTAAAACTGACCATCGTTCCTCAACTCGGCGGCCGCTTGATGCAGGTTGCCTTTGACGATCATCGATATCTCTTTGTGAATCCCAAATACAAGGGCAAGAATATTGCGCCTTCCGACATCGGCAAACCGGGCTGGGTGAATTTCGGCGGAGACAAGTTGTGGCCGCTTCCTGAAGGAAGCGAAAACGAGCAGCAGTGGCCGGGCCCAATTTCCGACGCGCTTGACGCCGGCGACTACAAGCTCACCGTTTCCGAAGACCATGAAACGTGTGCCGCAAATCTTCAAGGACCTCCGGAACTGATAACCGGTTTACAGTTCTCCCGCCAAATCAGCATTCGTGCCGATTCTCCTGAGATTTCGTTTCGCGCTGTGATGAAGAACGCCTCGGCACATTCGATCCGCTGGTCAATTCAGTCTGTCAGCCAATACGACACCGCCGATCGTCGCGATCCCGCGAAATACAATCATGAGTTTTGGGCGATAGCACCCACGAATCCACATAGCGCCTATGTCGGCGATTATTGGGTGCGTGCTGGTCTCGCGGACGATCCTTCCTTCGAAGTAAACAGCGGAAAATTTCGATTGCATTGGTTGCCGCTCGAAAACGAACTCTGGCTTGACTCCGATGCAGGCTGGATCGCGGTTGTGGATGACACAGACCAGTTCGGAATGATTGAGCGCTTTCGTTATGAAGCTGCCGCGGAATATCCGGGCAAAGCAACCGTCATCTTCTATAAGAACGGAGCAGCTTTGCAATTGGATGCGGACGGCACGCCAATAATGCGCTCGCGCCCCGGCGAACCGGCGCCGTACTACATGGAAGCTGAAATCAATAGCCCCATGATCGGCTTGCAGCCGGGAAGTTCTTACGCAATGGACACCGAATGGTTTCCCGTGCGGGCGAGTAAAAAGCTTGAGACGGTCACGTGGGCGGGCGTGGCGTGGACACCGCCCAGCGCATCCTTCAGCAACGGCACCGTACGAATCGTCGGTAAGTTTGGCGTCTTCTTCCCTGGAAAATTGGTCGCACGCATTTTCGATGGTCAGGGCGTGATGATTTCGGAAGTTGAATTGCGAGCCGTGGATCCGCGACAGGTTGTCGAGTTAGATCAAACGACCGTTGCGTCGGCAAATGCGCAGCGAGTCTCAATCCATTTGCGAGATGAACAAGGTCAGGATCGCGGCAGCTTAGGGGAGACGAAGATCAGTAGGACGGAAACTTGATGATAAGAATGCTGGCGCTTTCCATTTTCGTGTTGAGCTCGGTGCTGAAATTCGCCTGAACCTATGCCCAAGCTTCAGATCAAACCGAAGCAGAACTGCTTGTGGGATCTGGTGAGCCTCGGCGAAGTCATGCTGAGGCTGGATCCGGGCGATCAACGGATTTCAACCACACGACAATTTCGCGTCTGGGAAGGCGGTGGAGAATATAACGTTGCGCGTGGGCTACGCCGTTGTTTTGGGCTGGATACCGCGATTGTTACAGCATTGGCCGACAATCCCGCCGGCCGCCTCGTCGAAGATTTGATTTTACAGGGGGGCGTGAGTCAGAAATATCTGCGTTGGGTACCGTACGATGGTGTCGGCCGAAATGTTCGCAATGGTTTGAATTTTACCGAGCGAGGTTTTGGTGTCCGCCCGCCGCTCGGCTGCTCCGATCGAGGCCACACGGCAGTCTCCCAGCTCAAAGCTGGCGAAACTGATTGGAAGCAAATCTTTTTTAAAGACGGAACCCGATGGTTTCACACCGGAGGGATTTTTTGCGCGCTCTCCGAGACCACGCCGCAAGTTGCTCAAGAGGCGATGGAGGCTGCGCGCCGAGCAGGGACTGTCATTTCTTATGATCTGAACTATCGCGCTTCTCTATGGAAATCGATTGGCGGAAAAGCTAAGGCGCAACAGGTGAATCGGGAACTCGCCGCGTTGGCGGACGTCGTGGTCGGAAATGAAGAAGATTTCACCGCCGCGTTGGGATTTGCTGTGGCCGGTCTGGACGAGCATCACTCTCGCTTGGATCCATCCAGTTTCAGAGCCATGATCGAGAAAGTGGCGACTGAATTTCCGCGCCTGGCGGGCATTGCAGTTACGCTGCGGCATGCGAGGAGTGCGACCATTAACGATTGGAGTGCAATTTGCTTTTACGACGGTCGCTTCTATCAGGCTCCAGTCCGCGAGAACCTCGAAATCTACGATCGGGTTGGCGGCGGCGACTCATTTGCCTCGGGTCTGTTTTTTGGATTTCTGAGTGGGAAAGAGCCGCAGTGGGCGGTGGAATGCGGTGCGGCCCACGGCGCGCTCGCCATGACAACTCCGGGCGATACCAGCATGGCAACGCTTGATGAAGTGCTGCAAGCGATGCAGGCGCGCACGGCGCGAATCGCGCGATAACAAGGCACATCAATGGCAATTGAAAACGTGATTGCGCGAATTGGCGAAATTGGGATCGTACCCGTCATCCGCGCTGCGAGCGTGAATGAGGCGCTGCGGGCCGTCGAGGCGATTTGTGCTGGTGGTATTCCAATTGTTGAAATTACCATGACGGTTCCGAATGCAGTGTCGGTGATTCAGCAGGTCGCCCGGGAGCTCGCACCAAACGTTTTAATCGGGGCCGGTACCATCACTACTGCCGAGCAAGCAAAACGGGCCATCGATGCGGGAGCACAGTTCGTTGTTAGTCCTGGGCTTTCGATCCCGGTGCTCTCGGCCGCACAAGCTTGCGGCATTTTGGCAATTCCGGGAGCGTTGACTCCCACAGAACTCATGGTCGCGCGCCAGAATAGCGCTAAACTGGTCAAAATCTTCCCGTGTGGAAATGTTGGCGGGCCAAAATATCTGAAGTCGTTGAAGGCACCTTTTCCGGATGCCGATCTGATTCCCACCGGCGGCGTAAATCTTTCGAACGCCGCTGAGTTCATCGCTGCTGGCGCATTTGCGTTGGGTGTGGGTGCGGACCTGGTAAGCGCCGCGGCACTTCGCGACGGCGATTCAGGACAAATTACCCAGATCGCACGCGAACTCGTGCATGCGGTTGCAAGCGCACGTCAGGCTGCGGTGCGCGGTACCGCGCGTTCGACTTGATCGGGTACATCTCAGCGATTCACTCCGCTTGCCAGATATCCCCCGTCGACAACCAGCAAGGTACCTGTGACAAAACTGGCAGCATCTGAGGCCAAAAAGATTGCTGCCCCAATAAGTTCTTCCAATTCGCCGAATCGCTGCATCGGTGTGCGCATCAGGATTTCTTCTCCGCGCGGCTTTCCCATCACGATCTTCTCCGTCAACGGCGTCCGAAAATATCCTGGGGCGATCGCGTTGACACATACTCCGTAGCGCGCCCATTCGATGGCCAGCGATTTCGTTAGCGAGGCCACTGCCGCCTTACTCGCGCTGTACGCCGCTGCCTCATACAAAGCCAGAAAAGATCCGAGCGACGCTATATTGATGATGCGGCCGAATTTGCGTTCAATCATGTGACGCCCGAATACCTGGCACGCACGTAATGTACCTGTGACGTTAATGTCGATGAGACGGTTCCAGTCGGATTCAGGAAACTCCAGGGTTGGAGCGCGCTGATTAATCCCAGCAGAATTGACCAGGATGTCGACTTTTCCGACTTGCTTCGTTACCGCCTGCAGCAAGTTGTCCAGGGAGTCACGCTCCGTGACATCACTTGCAATTCGCAACGATTGGCGGCCAAGGGATTGGATCTCGTCCGCAACCGCATTCAAAAGTTCGATGCGCCGCGCTGTCGGCACAACATCGGCGCCGGCTTGAGCCAATCCGAGTGCCAGAGTCTTACCGATTCCAGAACTCCCACCTATGACGACCGCGACCTTTCCACTTAAATCCAGACGGCTGTATGGCATAAATTCTGAGTTCGCACCCTACTTCCGCTTTTCTTCAGATTCTCCGGACCAAACCTTCTTCCGTCGCTCGTGTGTTGCGGATCAAGGCTAAAACCAGGATCATGCCTATGAATGGCACGAGCCCGGCGACAACGACAATCGGATCAAAAGCATGCGTCGTTGCTGCCTTGTGCGCGTCAGAGAAATAACCGATTAGCTTGAATGCGACGATGGTACCAATGCCCGCTCCCGTACCGCTCAACCCGCTGACGGATGCGACCGACTCGCTATGGAAGATATCCGATGGCAGGACGTTTGCCATCGTGCTGAACGATGCATAGGAGAGTGTAGCTAAAGCGAAAAGTAAGGTTATGATTCGCAGGTTGCTTGTGAGCACCGTCGGAGTCAGCAACATCACTCCCATTCCTCCGAATACTACAATCGCTTTCCTTGCTGCTCCAAGCGTCCAACCACGTTTGATCAATAATCCCGACGCGCCACCGCCGAAGAAGTTTCCAAGATCTGCGGCGATGAATGGAATCCAAACGGCAATGAGGCCGCTGCGAAGCTCAATTCCTTTTCCAACGAGATAGATCGGAAACCAGTCGGTCACGAAGAACCAGACTGGATCGGTAAAACTTCGGGCAATGATTGTTCCCCACGTTTGAGGCAGCTTGAGCAGCGTGCGCCATGGCAGTGAATCATGTGCCGAACGCGACAACTCACCATCCCGCAGATCGGCACTAATAATTTGTAACTCACCAGGGCTAGTCCGCGGATGTTGTCGTGGCGGGTAATAAAGGTACAACCATGCGATCAGCCAGAGAAAACCCAGAGCACCGGGGATCATGAACGCCGGACGCCACCCGTATCGAAAATAGATCGGCAACACAATGAACGGCGCAATCGCTCCTCCGATCGACGAGCCACTGTCAAATACAGCTGTCGCCAATGCGCGTTCGGATTTCGGAAACCACTCGGAAACCGCTTTAGTGGCTGCCGGCCAATTACCCGACTCACCGGCACCTAACAAGAATCGAAATCCTGCAAAACTGGTCAGCCCGCGCGCCAGGGAAGTACAGACAGACGCCAGCGAATAGCAGACAACGGTGATGCTCAGCCCACGTCTGGTGCCAACTCGATCCATGAGTCTTCCGAAAGCAGTCTGCCCAACGGAGTACGCCACCCGAAACGCAATCACGATATTGGCGTAGTCGCTATTACTCCAACGGTATTGGGTTTTCAGGTAAGGTGCCAGTAAAGAGAGTGTCTGCCGGTCGATGTAGTTGATAACTGTAGACGCGAACAGCAAGCCTGCAATCCACCAGCGTAAGGAAGGAATTGGTCGGAGGACAGAACTCGCCATTGTTGCTGACCGGGCTAACGACCGGCCACCACCTGCACTTCGTCTCTTGGAGTGTTCCGCAAACTCGAACTCAGCAGCGATGCGGAATTGTTATCAAGGTAAATGGTGGCATTTGGGTGCGTCCTGAGGATCGAAGCCGGCGCCATGGGGCTAATCTCGCCTTCAAAACAGGCCTTCACTGCTTCTGCTTTGCGCCTGTCCGGGACCACCGCCAGGATTTCTTTGGACCTCAAAATCTGCCGCACTGACATCGAGACTGCCTGCTTCGGAACTTGCGAAATATCGGCAAACCATGCTTCTCCGACTTGCTGACGACGGCATGCCTCATCAAGGTTCACGATGATGTACGGTTCTTCGGTTTTGAAATCGGCCGGCGGATCATTGAATGCGATGTGGCCGTTCTCTCCAATTCCGAGAAATGCGATGTCAATTGGTGCAGAAGAAATCTCCTGGCCAACCTGCTGCACCACCTCCAGTGGATTTGGGGCATCTCCGTCGAGCAGATGATACCGGGTAATGCCGGTCTTCTGAATGAGTTGCTCTAGCAGCATTTTACGAAAGCTGCCCGGATGACTCACTGGGAGCCCAATGTACTCATCGAGATGGAAAACCTCCACTCGCGCCCAATCAATGCCTGGGCTTTTCGCGAGAGCATCGAGAAATTCCAATTGAGAAGCTGCCGTTGCTGCGATAATGCGGGCTTGTCCACGATCTTGAATAGCTGCACGAATGGCTGCCGACGCTTGCACTGCCGCCGCCTTGCCCAGGGATACCTTACCGTCGAATACTTTAATCACCATGACTGCGGCCTCGACTCCCAGCCCCGAATTATACAAACTGGCCGGATGGGAGCCAGAAAATCCGAAAACAACTTTCACATTGTGAAAGCGGCTTCATTTTCTTTCGCCGAGCGGTTTCGTCTTGGTATATGAATTTTCGTGGCACTCTTCTTGAGAAGATAAGATAACGATGATTACCCCTTCCAATCTTGCCGTATGTCGGCTCT
>JAFAGX010000090.1 GCA_019237515.1 Acidobacteriaceae bacterium | reverse complement strand
AGAGGGATGTCTGCCGGATGTCGCTCGGCCAGGCCAGCGAGGGCGCCTGCCCCTGAACTTTCGAGAGTTACACCAGCGCCTTTGCCTCGGCAGTCGCTTCCTTCAACATGTCGGAAGGAACTTCTTTCATGCTGATACTGAATTCGAACATCGGAGTTTCGCTTCCCCGCCCCCAACGGCCGACCTCCCAATGCGCCCGCAGGAACTTGATATCCGGCTGACCCGATAAGTCAAGCAACAACGGATGCTGCCCACGATAAAACTTCTGGGGGAAAACGGTCAGTGGTTTGGGATTCCACGCAGCGCCGTCAGGCGAACCCTGAATGCTGACGTCTAACGATTCCTGCTCAACAATGTTTGTGATATGTAGAGTCAGCAGGAACACCCGATTCCCGGCAGCGCTCATATCAACCGCGGCTCCATCGCCTTTCGCGTTGACCACCGTCTTTTCGGGGACAAGGTAGGTATCAATCATGCACGCGATTGTAGCAAATGCCTCGCGCAGGTACGGTGGCATTGGTTCAGACGCGTTGCTAACGGCACACGACTCCTATGATCGAAAACTTAGCCATGGATCCGATCTGCAAACTGCCGCAGTAATCTCCCAACTTCCTGCGGCTGTTCCCAGGGCGAATAATGCCCGGCCCGGCGCACAACAATCATTTCACTGCCAGCGATATTCCGCCTCATGAGTTCCGCTTCAGACGCGCCGGTCAGACCATCTTCGTCGCCCGTCACAATGAGCGAGGGCACATTCACTGTCTTCAGGGTCTCCACCGAATCCGGACGCTCAGCCATACCACGTTGCACCCACGCAACGTCTTCGGGCGACATCTTGCGCATCATCGCGAGCGCGCCTTCGATTAGATCGGGCCGGGTCCTGCGTGTTGTTTCAGCGAAAACTTTAGTGACCATGCTTTCAAAGAATGGCTCCGTTCCGCGCTCCAACACGTCAGCGGCCGCCTGCAGCCGCGCGGCCCGGCTAGCGGCGGTCTCCCCAGCCGCTTTTGTATTGCAAAGAACGATTCCTGAAACCCGCAACCGGTACTTTCTCCAAAACTCGAAAAGGATATATCCCCCAATGGAAACTCCCACGAATATTGCCCGCGCGACCTGCTCGGCATCGAGAATCCGCGCCAGATCGGCGGCGTGCTTGGCCATTGTCGCCGGGCCTTCGCCAGCTTCCGAATCGCCATGCCCGCGCAGATCAGGAAGAATGAGCTGATAGCGTTGCTGTAAGGCAGGAACGCAGGGATACCAGAGTTGGTGGTTTGCGGGAAAGGGATGGAGCAACACGATGGGAGGCCCGCTGCCGGCGACTTCGTAAACGATCTCTGCATCGTCGCTGCGAATCTGCTTCATGGAGGCCGATTGTAACTGCACACAGCATGACGCTTCCAGCGCGATACTTGCGGTTGCCATGACAACCCATCGCCCGACAAGCGCACCTGTCCTCGTCACATCGCCCGCCCTCGGCGTGGCATCTGAGATGACGCTGCTTTTCCACCGCCTAGCGAAGACATTCATCCGCTGATGTTCAGTCATTACGGACGAAGCGGTCATTGGTTACAGAAAGGACGGCTTTCTTCGTTTCTCCTGAGAGCAAGAAAGAAAGAGTGCGATGAAAGGCTTGCTGTTATTTGTTCTGGTTTCTCTGGGTTCGCTTGCTGCGCAGGAGTTGCCGGCCGCCCCTCACGTAAAAACATTAACGTTGATGCAGTTGGCTAGCAGTACTGCCGATGCTGTAGCCACCTACCGCAATGACAGCCGATGTTACGATCGGCTAGTCGCTCCAAGGGCACGTTGTTCAGAATATAATCCGATTTCGCGCGCTTTCGTGATGAACGGCACGCCCGAGCTTATCGGCTACTTCATGGGAGAAACCAGCGTGAAGCTGGCTGTGCCTTTAATCCTCGATCATTTTGGACACCACAAGCTGGCTAGAGCGATTCGCTATTGGGGCATCGGAGACAATGCCGGAGGGGCCGCAATCAGCTTTGCCGGGCACCATCGGTGACCACTCAGCGCGTCAGGGCTGGTCAATGGCTTGTGACCTGCTCCGCTGCGGGTGCGGGTGCAGGCAGCGATAGCGGTTCGTCCGGCATGATGATCCAGGCCACGGAGTAGGCAACCAAACCGAAACCAGCGCCAAGAAAAACCGAGATGAGCCATACCACCCTGACCAAGGAGACGTCCAAGTCAAAATACTCGGCGAAGCCCGCGCACACGCCGGCAATCTTGCGTCCCGCGCGCGGGCGAACCAGGCGCTTCCGGGCCAACACGGACCCGACCCGCTTCCCGCAGTAGGCGCAGACATTGGCGTCATCCTGGATAACTTTGCCGCAATAATTGCAATACATGATGGCCTCCCACTCCTAAGGATACGTCAACCGCTTCGCGTCGGTTCCAATCTATACACGGCCGGGCTAGGGCTTTAGTTCGAACCAAAGCGGGCACTGTTGTTTACTCCCACTGCGTGCCAACATCCGCCTGACTGAGTGAAATTTGCGAGATGGCGGTAATTCTTGCTCGACCGATGCCGTTCGCGAACCCAAGGCTGCTTTGGAACTTGAGTAGATGCAAGTGTTTTGCAGTGAACAGGTTTGGTCACCCGTTTGCGGTGAACGTGAAAGGAATCCCATGTCTGAAGTGATGCACAACCAGGCCCAGGAATTTTGGAGTCCACCGGTCGTGCCGGAAGCGCCTTCCGAAGGCGTGCCCACTACATGCGAATGCGGCACGGAGTTCATGATCGGCGCGCGCTTTTGTCATGCGTGCGGTTTGGGCCGGGACGCAAAGCTGTCTTCGGCCCAGCAGACGTGGGCACGCTCGATTGAAGTGGTCAAGAGCCTGGAACTTCACCGGATTCAGGAATGGGTGGCCCTCCCGACGGCTTCTTTCGTTGCATTCCTGGCCGGTCTGGCCTGCGTACTGGCCGCCCTGATGGTCGGCATCGTCTACTCAGCCCAGAACCTTGCCGATTTCCAGGCTATCCAGCTATGGCGGATTGAGTGGCTGGTTGGAGCTCTGGTTGCGTTCGTTGCCGGAGTCCTCCTGAAACGCTGAGTGGTGGCCGCCCTCCCCTAATTGATCGTTTCCGGGTCGCTCGCGATGACGCGTCTCTGCTGATTCATGCGGTATAAATGGTGAACCGGCCCGGTACCCCGCCCAACGGGATGTGCGTTGGTGATCGTCGCAGTCACATAGGCCTTCGCAAGCAGGACCGCCTCGGGTAGACCCCGGCCCAGCGCCAAGTGGCAAGCGATCGAGGTGGCAAACGCACAGCCGGTGCCATGCGTGGAGTTCGAGCGCAGTCGTGCGGACTTGAAGACCTCCTGCTCGGTGCCCCGTTTCGTGGTGAAACTCAGCAAGTCAATCGCTTTATCCAGATGTCCGCCAGTGATCACAACCGCTGGAGACCCCATCTGATGCAGCTTGTGAGCGGCCGCCCGCATCTGGTCCGGATTCGTGACAGCCAATCCTGTCAGCACCGCGGCTTCGTCCACATTCGGTGTCACGACCGTCGCGAGGGCCAGCATTTTTTCGGCCAGCAGCCGGGC
>JAFAGX010000020.1 GCA_019237515.1 Acidobacteriaceae bacterium | reverse complement strand
TCAGCATGGTCAAGGGCCTTTCCACAGAACTCGCTCCCGCCGGAATTTATGTTAATAGCGTTGCTCCCGGTTGGGTGGATACCGATATGTCCACGCCCGCACTGAACGACCCTGAGAAGAGCCCGGAAATTCTTGCCAAGATTCCTCTCGCTCGCGCCGGTACCGCTGACGAAATCGCTGCCCCGATCTTGTTCTTATGTACCCCTCACGCCGGTTTCATCACCGGCGAAATCTTCAACGTGAATGGCGGCGCGGTGCTCGTCGGATGAGCGACCATACAGGCAGCAGCAGCCCTTTTCCCAACGTCTTACTTCATTGAACCATGAGATACGCATTCGCACTCCTTCTTCTTAGCACCGCCGTCCTCGCCCAGTCCACGCCCGCTGACCAGGAGAATGGGAAAAAGGCCAAAACCCTCATCCAGCAAACGATTGATGCGCTCGGCGGCCCAGCTTACATGAACATCCGCGACATCACTCAGGAAGGCCGCACCTACTCGCTTCACCACGGCGAAGCCGAAGGCGCCGGCATCCTGTTTTGGCGCTTTTACAAGTATCCCGATAGCGAGCGCGTGGAGTTAACCAAGAAGCGAGATGTGATCGAAATCTTCCGTGGAAGCGAAGGCTTTGAAACCACCTACAAAGGTACCCGCCAGCAGGACCCCAAGGTCCTTGTAGATTACGTTCGCCGTCGCCGCTATGCGCTCGATCAAGTGCTGCGTGAGTGGCTCAACCAACCCGGCATTGCCTTGTTTTATGAAGGATCCACGGTCGCGGCTCAGAAAGAGACGCAGCAAGTCACCATCATGAACTCCCGTAATGAGGGCGTCACTCTATACATCGACTCGAACAGCCACCTGCCGGTCAAAAAGACCTTCTCCTGGCGTGATCCCACCGACAAAGAACGAAACATCGAAGACGAGGTCTACGATAACTATCGCCTGGTCGACGGCATTATGACTCCGTTCAGCATCACCCGCTTCTATAACGGAGAAATGTCCAATCAACGGTTTCTCCACAACGTCGCCTATAACAAAGGGCTGAGTGATTCCCTCTTCCAAGCCAGTGCCACGAATTGAGAACCGGCTCCCAAACAACGCTGAGAACTGAGAACCGCCAACCGCGAACTGCTTTTCGCACCAGCACCTACCCCTGTGGAAATTGTCCCTGCGATTGTGGCTAAATTGCCACAGTCGAGATGTCGACTCGCGGGGTAAACTGTTGATAGTAATCCCTATTTTTAATCTGAAGTGCGAGCACACAATTCGGACTGCGGTGCAGTGTGCGGGTGTCGGCTTGCACAGCGGCGCAGCTGTGCATATGCGCATTCTGCCCGCCCCCGCCGGCTCCGGAATAGTTTTTCGCCGCGTAGACCTCGATAGTTTTGAAGTTGAAGCCGTGGGTCGCAATCTCGCCCGGGTTAGCTATGCAACCAGTCTGATGAAAAAAGGTGTGCTCATCTCTACCACTGAGCATCTTCTCTCCGCCTTTATTGGCACCGGAATTGATAATGCGGTCGTCGAACTCGACAATCTGGAAGTCCCTATTCTCGATGGCAGCGCTCAACCTTTCGTAGACCTGATCCAGCGTGCCGGAATTCGCAAGCAGCGCCGCCCTCGTACGTATCTGAAGATTCGCCGCAGTCTGGAGTTGCGGGAGGGCGAGAAATTCATCGCCGTGTACCCGGCCAACAGCTATTCCGTTTCCTATACCATCAACTTCCCTCATCCTTTGATTGGTAAAGAAATCCTCTCTTTGGAATTGCAAAACGGCAATTATCTTCGCGAGCTGGCGCCTGCTCGCACATTCGGTGCGCGTGCCGACGAGCAGGCCATGCGCCACATGGGCTTGATCCGCGGCGCTTCTCGAGAGAACTGCATCGTACTTAGCAGCAGCGGTATCGAAAATCCTCCGCTCCGCTTTCCCGACGAATTCGTCCGTCACAAAGTCGTCGATCTCATAGGCGATCTCGCATTGGTCGGAAAGCAAATTTTAGGAAATGTGGTAGCCGATCGCGCTGGGCACGCCATGCACACGGCCCTGGTCTCGCGCCTGCTTCGGGACAAGACGCTGTGGGAAGAAACTACCGTGGCGGATTCACAAGCAGCCGCCCCTCCAGTCCTCGGTGCCGATGGCGACCTCGTCGGAGCGACACCTCAAATTTCCAGTTAGTCAGCCGGTTCCGCCGTGAAATCATCGGAATTCCAGAACGAGTCTTCTTGAATCAGTCGTTCCAGTTCCGCCCGCGCACAGGACGCGAGCCGCGCGGCATATTCTTTGGCTGATTTCTGATGCTCAGGGGCTAAATCTGCCACACGCCGCGCCAGCAGTGGCGCATCCTGCTCCAGCATTTCCACCAGCCGTTGTGTGCGTAGAATCCTTGTGTGTGTTGAACTCATTGTTTCGGCTCAAACTTCAGAACGTGAAGAGTTTCTTGTTCGTGAAACCTTCGTGTCCTTTATGGTTTCTATAGCCTTAACGTGCCTGGCACTCCGCGCAAGTCTCAAATCGGATTCCAGTCCACCCGAAAACATCACGTAGCGTCAGGCGTCCTCGCCTGCCCCGAGCAAAGCTCGGCAGCGGAACTCACAAATCTCGACCTGTCGACTTTTGACTGGAAAGCCGCTTCCGGAAACTAGAAACTACTTCCGTGCACAAAATCGTCTATCTTTCACTGGGATCCAACCTCGGTGATCGCATGGCAAACCTGACTTCCGCTATCGAACGACTTCGAAAGCTGGGCACAGTAGAAGCGGTCTCATCCTTTTACGAAACCGAACCCGTCGAATTCACTGACCAGCCCTGGTTTTTGAACTGCGCCATCAAACTTGACACTGAAAAGATGCCCAAACAACTGCTCTCCGCAATCCTCAACATCGAACAGCAAATGGGCAGGCGCCGCATTCGGAAGAAAGGTCCCCGTACCGTTGATATTGATATTCTCTTGTTTGGAAATTCGGTGATCGACTCAGCCGGCCTGACTATCCCCCACCCCGCCATGCACGAGCGGCGGTTCGTGCTCGAACCTTTAGCGGAGATTGCTCCTGAAGTCCGCCATCCTGTATTCAAGCGCACTATCCGCGAACTTCGTGATGCCCTGCCCCCCGCTCAAGCCGTCCGTAGATTCACGTAATCCAGGCGCCCTCGTCTGCCCGGCCGAGCAAGCTCGTCAGGGTCCAACATCCACTGTCGCGCCTATCACGTCTGTGGTTCTCTGTGTTCTATGTGGTTCGTCTTCGATTCAGTTCTACGGCACGATGATCCGGCTGCCCACTTCTTCCGGCGCCGCAATTGCCTTCTCGGGGAATTGCGCCAATACAAAATCCACGAAGGCGCGCGATTTCGGCCGACCCGAGGTTCGCGCGTGCGCCATTCGAATGAGGAATACCAATGCTCTCAGCACCTCCGAGTCCCGCAGCCGCGCATGTCCAAGATGCTTCTGCTCCGTCTCCCGGTATTCTTTCACCATTCTTTGCAGCTCCGCCGAAATTGCCTGCTGGCTCATACTCGTGGTGCGAGTTTCGTAGTGCAAGCCCGAATTCACCAGCGTCTCGTAAGACTTCGCCATAGATGTCAGAGCGGCTATCAGCTCCGCATCCGTGATCGTTCTATCAGCTCTTGCACTCTTTGCCAGACCAAAACTCAGGCCTACCATCAGGTGCTCGTGCTCATACAGAAACTGATCGCCGAGTTCGATCTGGGGAAACAACGCAGACTGCTCCAACTGTTCCAGCGGCCGCTGCTTTTCATGCTCGCGGGCCTGCTGCAGATAAATACAGTCGCTGGGACAGTCCAGCGTCACCTCGCGCTGTTCACCACAGCACTGCGCGCAAATCCGGCCATGCACCGCCGGACAAAATCGCCTTTCCTTGCGCTTCTCGCAAATCGCACAACTCACGAATTCAGCTCCTTCTCTCGATTATCCCACGCATGTAGAATCGCCCTGGTGCCCCATCGCCTCGCCGCATTAGCGAGACGTGGGAAATTCGCCATTTTTACCACCCCACCTCCAAAAACCCTCGATTTTTATAGCCTTTCGAGGTTCCCGCTTCTAAAAAACCGCATAAAACGCGGCGAAAACGCTGTTTTTCCACAGTATCTGTGGTATAAGATGCCTCTCATCGCAGCAAAAATTCAGAATTCCCTCAAGGAGGCTTCATGGCCGCTGGCATGACCAAGACACAAATCGTCCGAGCCCTAGCTGAGAAACTCGAGACCAACAACAAGACTGCCGCTTCGTTTCTGGAAAATTTGACTGATCTGGCCATTAAAGAAACAAAAAAGAATGGCCTGTTCGTTGTCCCCGGACTGGGCCGCCTGGTAAAAGCGCATCGCAAAGCCCGCATGGGCCGCAACCCCCAGACCGGCGAACCGATTCAGATCAAGGCTAAGACCGTCGTGAAATTCCGCGTTGCGAAAGCCGCTAAGGACGCGATCGCGCCAAAGAAGTAGTTCGCACAAAACTGAAGGCCGGCTTGCGGGCCGGCCTTTCCATTACTCATACTCCTGACTCCTGATCCTAATCCCCACCCGGCGCATCATTGCTGACATATTGCTCAAGCGACTCGAGCTCACGGCCCAGATCATCAATCCGCCACTCCAGCAAATTGCGGATCGAAAGCATTCCCAGCAACTTTCCGTCGTTGTCTACGATCGGCATATGCCGAAAATGCCGTTCGATCATGGTCACAAACGCCTCGCTCGATCCAGTTTCTGCCGTCGCTAACTCAACCGGCGTCGTCATCAATTGGCGCACCGGCGTGCTCTCAGGATCAAGCCGGCTCAGCGCCAGTTTGCTCAGCACATCACGTTCTGTAAAAATGCCCGCTACCCGCGTATCACTGTCAACCACAGCTACCGCCCCCACGTGCCGTTGCAGCATCGTTCGAATCGCATCCGCCACGCTCGCTTCCGGAGACACTGCCGCCGGCTCAGCATCACAAAGTTCGAGAACGCTCATACCCACCTCCATGCAGTTCCGCAGCTCCGCTGTACCCAACTCAGGATTCGGGCATTATGCCGCTATCCGGCAAACTGTCAAGGAGTTTTTCTATCGCGATTTGGCAAGGTTGCCCCACCCTTATGGAGCATTCTTTGCGACGTAGGGTGGGTGCGGTTCGTCACGAAACGCCCAGGTCATTCCCCACGAGTAGAACGCAATGATCACCATCACGTCCATCGCGAGCCCGAAGACGATATACAGCACCGGCATAAACAATAAGCTGTTCTGCAGAACTAAAGCCTGTAGCAGTATCTGAAATGGCAGGAGAATCGTCAGATGCGTCATGGTCAGCGCGGTTAAGAACGCTTTCTTCCACAGACCAAAATCGAAGATGTAATACGTCAGCGCGAACAACAGCGGCACAACCGAAATCAGCCCAATTCCCGAGTGGACCAGAGCCTCCATGTAACCATCGGGAGTCTGTTTGAAGTGCAATGGCCAGAGCGCAAAATACAGCAAAGCGCTCCCTTGGATCGCCAACATTGCTCGCACCAGATAGCGTAATGGGGTGAGATTATGCGGAAGCAGCGATGTGACGGCAAACAGCAGCACGGTCACAATACATGTCACCAGCCAAATTGACGGACTGGGCAGCAGACTTTCCAGTCGAATGTACGGCACCGGCAGATGCAGTGGCCCGAAATAGCGCTCTCCGAGATCGAGCGTCGCTTGCAGCGGCAAACGCGAGATACTCCATCCCAGAAGCATGCCCCAAAAACGGCAGACACGTCCCAGCAACACCAGCCAGATCGACGAAAAGAAGAAAAACAGCGAGATGGAGGTAACGAGGTTCATCGGTCCGAGGCGAAAGTGCGCGAGAGCCCGGTGCATGGGGATCACTCCACCACGATGCCCGCATGACCGCAGTAAATCCCCAATCGGAGTTGTATTCGCTAGCCGCCCCGCACCCCGCATCTCAAAACTCCTTGAAGATCCCGAAACTGCTTCCGCCGCGGTCGTAGAAAGGATTGTGATAGTAATCGCCAACCAGGTTGAACCCCCAGTTATTGCCGATCCACTTGCGCCACATAACCGTCACCGATTGGCTTTGGAATTGAGCCAGGCTTACGGTCGGCCCAATCAGTTGGTATCCTTCTTCTCCCAAACCGGTGCGCACCACAATGTATTGGTGCTGTGCGCGGCCACGTGTCACGGCTACAAAACCTGCCGGCGCAAACACCGCACCTGGGCTGCTGACGTTGAAGTAAAGCCCTTCTTCTAAAATCCAGGGTTTTTCGAAGTAGTAGGTGCTGCCCAGGTAAAAAACGCGGTCGCGATGAACATCTTTAGCAGCGTAGTAGGTCAAACCTGCGGTCGTGATGAATTGCTTGCGCCCGAGCCATTTCTTGTTGAGAAAACCGTCGGTGCGGTACCGAGGCCAGAAAAAGCCTCCGGCGCTCGATCCAAAAGTGAATGCGCCATACCAATCGGGGTTAAATGTGTGTGTGTCTCCGATTGCAAAATATGCGCCCGCATCGCCGAATTCGTGCTGCGCATTTAGTTCACCATTAAAAACGTCAGGGCCGCGACTATACGCGACCCGCGTGTATCCACCTGCCCAGTAACCGAAGCCGTTGCTGAGGGTCAGGTAACTGCCCCCGCTTTCAACATAGCTTCCGAGCGGTCTGGCCTGCGCCTCTGGCGCACGTGCGGTCTGCGGCTCTGGTGCCGGGGCCGAAGCAGAATCCGTGGTAGTTTGGCCAAATACCGGAACCAACGAGCACGTTAATAAAACCGCGGAAACACAGAAAGCTTGCGCTGCGAGAACGCCGCTCTGTATGACGTCCGTAAATGACTTTTCGCCTGTCGCCTTCATCTAGGCAATACCTCCGCCTGAATTACAAGGTGCGAGCCGCTTCCGCTTGTTACCAACCATGAATCCCGTTCTTTCCTAACCTGCGCCACGCCTTCGATCACGTGAGGTTTTGAGAACCGATCCGCAGAAAAGACCCAGGTGAAATGATCGAGGCTCGCGGCATCCGCGGCATCCAGCGTGATCGAATTTCCATCCCGCAGCAGTTTCCATTCCACCCTCTTGCGTGAAGTCAAAAAGTTCGCCAGCTCCGTCATCGTGTACCAACGGAACTCTCCGGAGGCGCGCAGTCGTGCAGTGAGTTGTAGCCAATTCATCACCACCTGCTTGTACGCCAGAATTCCGGGCGGGTGAAAATACACTAACCGCACAACCCGGTTGGAAGCGGCAAAATCTGCCACCGATTCCAGCCACTGCTCGACCTCCTCATCCGAGTAGCCATCCGGTTTCATCTCTTCAAAAGCAGCAGCCCGGTCGAGATGCAGGATTGGAAATTCCCACATCCTCTGGCTCTCGCGCGCGCCACTTCGATAACCTTGCGTCGGCCCCATTCCCGAATTCCCGGTAAGGTAGTAAGCCACAAACCCGTGCCCTTCGAGCCATTGTGTAATCCATGGAGGCTGGTTGCCCGCCGGAGCGGAATACTCAAGCACCGGCTTGCCCGTGACTCGTTCCAGAGCAGCTTTGTTGAGTGCCAGCAATGGTTCGATCTCTGCTGGATCCGTATCGGCGTGCGCCGCATAGTAATCGTGTATCCAGCCGCCATGGCTGCCGATTTCGTTTCCCATCTTCGCGTAACGCTGCACCAGTTCTGAGCTTAACGAATTGTGATCGACGTCAAACCCCAGATGATCGCCAAACGCGCGAGCATCGGGACCGGCTGTAACGTGGATCGAGTACGGACCTTGCTCCAGCAACGGCCCCCACGAAAGCAGTTCCTGAAGCGGCCGAATCGCGGCGTTGGAGTCGATATGCCAGTTCAGAACAAGCCCTCCAACTCCATCGGGCACCGGGGTCAAATAAGGAAGCGCCAGCATGTGCTTGGCGAAATAATTGAGAAACGCATGAAGCAATAAACCATCGGTATTGGATTTCAAATACCCGAGTGGCGCGTTAACAAACAGAACTGAACCCTTCGCGTACTCGTGTTCCCCAGCGACGATGGTGTCTGCCGAATGAAGCAGCGTGCGCCCGGAGTAGTGTCCCTCTGTGACAAAGCTGGGATACTTCAGGTCTCCAAAACCGTACCGCCGGAGCTGAGCCTCGCTATCGCCTTTCTGCGATGCGGAGCTTGCGCCTTCGAAGGGATAGTATTTGCCCGGTGGAATCGCGAGTTCACGAAACGTCGCTTTGGTTCCAAAAGCATTTCCCCAAACAATCGTTTTGTCGCGAAGATCGTCATACAGCGCATAACCGACTCCGGCCAGATCGGATATTCGGGAACGAGGATGGGCATACCTACCTTCCGGCGATAGCGTACCGGCGTCGTAGACAAGCATGAGCTTGCCTCCATCGGCGACGTAGCGGCGAATGCCCGCCAGAAATGCATCACTGGCTTGCTTGTGGATGGAACCGGGAAGAATGATTCCGGCGCAAGCAGGAGTCTCGAAATAAGGCCGGATGAATTCGGAATCGCGAACGGGAATAACGTGTAAGCCTTCTTCACTTGCAGCATCGAGCCAGAGAGTCACCCCAGGATCGGTTTCTTTCGCGTCGTCCGGAACAAGGAGCAGAATGCGGTCAGCCCATACGGACGTATCGGCCGTTACCATGGGGCACCAACCGAACACGAGAAGCGCCCCCAGCCATGTAATCAGCCGCCTCATGCGATCGCTTCACCCTGTTCCCGGGCCCAGACCGTTCCAAACACAACCACATTCGGAGCAACGCTGATCCGAGTCGCACTGACGGTAGTCGGCGCATCGGGGGCACCACACTGCGTTCCCGCCTGAATGCGCAGTTCACGCTCCGAAATGATTGGCCCACGGATCAGGCATCGCGTGCCAATCACCAACTCTTTCGCGGAAATCAGGCTGCCGTCAATGAGCGCCGCCGATTCAACCGTCAGTACTTTGCCGCTTTTCACGCTCCCAAACACTTGCGCTCCTTCAGCGATGCGCAAGTCGCCGCGAACCACGAGATCTCCGTGAAAGATTTCCCCAGACTTGATTTCGAAGTCGCCGTCATGCAACCGGCGCTCGGGCGTAGCCGATGCCGGGATGACCTCACTAAACGAGTGCGGCAATTCGGCAGAGTTGTCGAAGTCAATTCGCGGCGCATTCAGACGCAGGAATTTGCAATTCGGAGCTAACCGGATTCGGCAATCCGACGAGACACGGCCAAACAGCTTGCACCCGGTCTCGGCTTGAAGTTCGCCGCAGGCATGTACCCAGCGCATCACGCTGCTGCCTGCGCCAAGATGCAAGCCCTCCTCCGCCAACAAAGCGCGATATTGATTGTTGATACCCCCGACGAAGTGTCCCCGGGAGTAGACATCCCGTGAGAAAGTGCTGTTTGACGAGACGGTCAGATCGGTCGCGGACGCCAGCAAAACCGGACATAACTCGTCTTTTTCGCCCAGCGGCAGCGCCAGTGCCTCGGTACCCGACCCAAGCACCAGGTACTCAGTTCCGTCCGGCATAACGCCAGATGCTTTCCTGCCGGATATCAGACTCTCCCGCAGAATCGGTTCGAGTGGCTCCAGATAGGCGCGGAAGCGGTTGGCAAAATATCGTATCTCCCCAGCATGTTCTTGGATCACATTTAGCGGCTCAGCATCGGAATTCTGCCGTAACTCCCGGATTGCCGGCAGCAGGGGCAGAGCCAATAATGTTCCCGTCAGCAACAGGAGCGCCGCGGCCCAGACAAATGCGCTCATGAGGTCGCCTTCCGAAAACGTTCCGTTTTGTCCCAATGAAACTCGGCTTTCGTCCACAAACTGGAAATCTGCGAAACGGCGGCGTGTGTAACCGAAAAGATGCTGACGGTGAATCCCAAAGCTAGAAACGGCAGGATCGCGATGCGCTTGCGATGCCCATCGAGACGAACCGCGGCAGCGATTTCGAAAAATGCCGCCAGGTTTCCAATCGCGGCGTAAGCAGTTAGAGACAGCAAGGCGATGATCCCATTGAATTGCGCAATCCCCTGATAGAAAACGGTCAGCGCGAGAATCCAGCCCAGTAGCGTGATCGGCCCCATGACATAGACGCCGAGCAGAAGCGCTCCGTCCAGTCTTTCGCGGAGAGTGGCGCGATTCTTTCCGAACAGAAGCTCCCATGCATATGTGGCCATTGCCTGGTTGTGACCCTTGGCCCAGCGCATGATCTGCCGAATACGGACCGGCCACGTCTCAGGCACTTCCTCGTAGCATTCCGAGCGGTTCTGGTAAACGGTTTTCCACCCGTGCAGCAACAAGCGATACGTCAAATCCGTGTCTTCGGTTAGGCTATTCTCGTTCCAGCCACCGATTTCCCGCAGTGCGCTACGCCGGACTCCGGCCACAGTTCCACCATGCTGTGGAACTAGGCGGAGATTCATACGCGCCTGCTGATCCACCTGGTACCCTCCCGAGCGCTCCAGGTCCAAAAGACGCGTTAGTAGATTCGCGCCAACATTCATCGGCACCACGCGGCCCATTACACCACCCACTTCCGGATCGAAAAACGGCGCCGTAAGCTGCCGGATGATGCCCGCCCCAGGGATGTAGTCGGCGTCGAAAATCAGGATCACTTCGGTCTCCACCAACTCCATCGCATCCTTTAACGCTGCGGCTTTCCCGGGTTTCCCTTCAGTGCGATGAAAAGGCCGAATGCGGCCCGGGAACCGCTGCACAAAATCGTCGATGATCTCCCGGGTGCGGTCCGTGGAACGATCGTTAACCGGAACAATCAGCATTTTGTCGGCGGGATATTTCGCGGCGAGTAGCGCTTCCAGGATGTGGCTGACGACCAGTTCCTCATTGTGGGCAGCGATAAGAACGGTGACAGGCGGCCAATCCGCGCTGTCGATATCGATGTAGGGATGGCGCTGGAAACCGAATAGTCGATTCAGCGTGAACCAGTAGTGTCGCACTGTGTAGACGCAGATCGTCCCGACAATGATGTAGAGCACATAGATCATCGCAAC
>JAFAGX010000655.1 GCA_019237515.1 Acidobacteriaceae bacterium | reverse complement strand
CCAGTGGCTGCGGTAACGTGAAAGGCTGCCCGGTGTGCGGCACCACCACGGCAGACGGGTATGCCAACATCGACGTCATTCCCGTGCCGGAGCACAATCCCACCGGCGAACCGGGCGGTCCCTTCAACTCCTTCGACATAAGCTGGGCCAATACTCCGACACACCGGGATTATGTCTCGGACCGCATCGGTTTGGCGGTTGTGGTGGTTGATACCGTCAACGACATCGCGATCAACGCCATCCAAGGGGTCAACGCGGTGACGGGCGCTGGAGATAATGCAAGCCCATGCGATCCTAGTATTCCGCCGACCGTCGACGTGGTTGGGAATTTCACCCGTTTCGGCTGCAGGAATGCGCCCTTCCACTTGTTTTCTGGCTTCGGCGCTAACGGTCTGTTTGGCGGATTCCCGGGCGCCCAATGCTGCGCGTCCCGTGCCAATGGCGTGAATCCCATGTCAGGGCCGGACGGCGAAGAAGTCACGCCGGACGGCAAGACGCTCTTCACGGCCATCGGCAACGCCGGCGTCGCGGTGTTCGATTTGACCACAACACCGCCAGGCGTGCTGGCCACAATCCCAACGGGCACCTCAGCAGACTATGACGGACCTCTTGGCATTGCCCCTTGTATCGCCTCCTGGAACGGCGAAGCCGGCTCTGCTGCCACATGCGGCGATGATCGCGCTGACGAAATGGCCTATGATCCCATTCACCAGGTCCTGGCAGTGATCAACGGTGATCCGGGGCTGCCTTTTGTCACCTTCATTGACATGTCAGGCGTCGTGGCCAGAACAAGCCACTGCTTGCCAGTCGTTCCGACTCTGGCCTATGGTCCGTACGAGGCAGGCTTCACCCTCGCTGACTACACCAGCGGCACCTATCCATTCCAGGGATCTGGTACGGCGATTCCTCAGCCCTCACCCATTTTGGACCCTGGCGTAGCGGGAACTTCGTTCAATCCTCCGAGTTGCATCATCGGGCAGGTTTATTATGACGGCGCGGGAAGCCCCACTGCTGGCCTAAACGCAGGGGTTCCGGTGGACACGGTCGGCGGTGCGTTTCCGTGCCCGGATCCTTCGAACCCGCACGTCTTCAGTGGAGTTTCCGGTGGAGCAGCTAATGGAGCGGCCGGGCTTCCCGGTCTTTCTGGTATCACGCCCACTGGCACGGCATACACCATCGCTTGCCACCACGGGCCGATCATCAATACCACCACCGGCGCATTCTGTAATCAAAGTGCGCCCGGCGCTGGTTGTGCTGGCGCCATAGCGCCGGCGGGCCTGGGCGGCATGGTTTGGAACTCCAACACCGGAAGGTTGCTGCAGACCAATGAAAACTGCGTCGGCACCGCCACAAATATTGGCTGCGTCGACGTAATCGATCCCCGGCTCGGTAATCCGAACGGCCCAGTCGTGGTAAATACGTTCGTCTTACAGAACTGCATGCCGACAAGCGTCGTACAAGGACCAGGCAACGAGTTCCTCGTCGGCTGTGCGGATCACGATGGCGAAGCCTTCCCGCCCAATGAGTACATCATCGATGGCACTTCCGGTGCCATCATCGCCACCATCGACAAGGTCGGCGGAGTTGACGAAACCTGGTACAACCCTGGCGACAACCGCTATTATCTCGCCGCCCGCGACATGCCGAACGGGCCGGTCATGGGCGTGATCGATGCTAAGACGCACCAGTGGCTGGAGAACGTGTCAACCAACGCGAACTCGCATAGTATTGCGGTCGATTCCAGCAACAATCATGCATTCGTTCCGTTGCAGGCCGGTGCGCCTTGTACTACCCAGAGCGCCAACGGCTGTATCGGCGTATACGCGGAGCAGTAATCACGATTGTCATCCTGAGCGACCTTCAGGCCGCGAAGGATCCATGCATTTGAAGTTCAGAATATATAAATCGCTGCGCTCAGGATGACATCAGCAACGTGGTATAGTTCGTGAAATCGCCAATCTGTGGAGTAAACATGGCTTTCATGCGTGGCGCAACTCTGGGAGCTGCCCTTTTTGTCTTAACAACTCCGGTATCTGCCAAGGATCAACCCCCCAAGCCTACTGACGTACCCGCAACCGTGTTAGCTCATCTTCCGCTTCCCCAGACCACGGGCGGCGAGATGCTGTTGCAGAAGGAGAATGGCAAGAATTATCTCTATGTCCAGCAGGCTTCGAAGCAGGGCTTTATGGTCGTGGACGTCACCAAGCCGGATAAGCCAAATTTGCTGAAACGGGCTGCGGGAGCGAACCAGGCAACCTCCGGTAACCTCCAAATGGTCAGCCCGGATGTTGCCATAGCTGAGGCTCCCGAGAAGAAATCAACAACCCTCACCAGCACCAATCACCCCAGCGAGACCGTTCGCATCCTGGATCTCACCGATCCGCGCAATCCCAAAACTTTGCAGGAATTTTCCGGCGTGACCAGCCTGCTGCCGGACGGTGCCCACGGCCTGATCTATCTCACCAATAACGAAGGCCTATGGGTGTTGCGCTACAATCGCCCGACAACCCTCGAACCCACGAAGCACAAGCCCGCGTGCGACTCTAGTACCGCAATCATGGCAATGCCGCCAGATTGCGACTAGCTGTGAGTCGGTGCTTTACTGCTCGCTACGGCACTCTTTGGAGATCGTCTTGATCGATTTAACGCTAATCGAAACGGGGCTTGCACTACCCGCTCTGGCGTTAATCTCATCCTCGCTCGTCGGCATGGTTGTGGATTTGGTTCCGCTGATTTCCACCCGCTGCCCGAGATAATCCCTCAGTTTGACGTGGTCCGCTTTCTGCAATTGATAAGTATTTCCGGGATCCTGTTTGGTCAGAACGTAATCACCGTTCTCCATGGTGACACAGCCGCGGACCGTAACCGCGCCGTTGTTGTTGCTGTTATTCGACGGCTGGTTTGTGGGCGGGTTCTGGTTTGATTGGGCCCACATCAGGATCGCGGCCAAGATGACCACCAGGGACATTGCCATCCTCATAAAGTCCTCCGTGCACACCGAAGATGGATGGCGGGTAGCCGAGTAGGGTTGGCCCAGGAATGCCCGGAGTTATTGGGCCGAGCATCTTTTTTCAACGGTTTTGATCGAACTGACGGTGATCGTGACCGCGCTGGCAGGACCAGCTTTGGCCAGGAAATCCGAACTCGTCAGCATCGAAGCTGACTCCACTCCCGTGACCTCAACTTCTTGTCCCAGATAATTCCGCAGGTGCAGCTTCCCGCTGGCTTGTAGCTCGTACGTGTTGCCGGGATCAGTCTGCATCAGAATGTAATCGCTGTTCAGTTTGCTCACACAGCCCTGGACGGTAACTTCATCTTTGGCTTTCTTGGAATGCTTGGACTCAGTGTTTGCCTCCGTCGATTCAGTTTGCGAAGCTGACGCAACAGCCAAAAGCAGCAGCATCAGTACCGTTGGCTTCATAGTTCACCCCATCTCACGAGTTATTTCTAAAAGGTGAGATGCTTCAGCTGCTCAGGAAGTTATAGGAATTGAGATTGCCGGGCCGATTGATTTTGCGAATTCGTGTTCGCCAACCCACCATCCACGACACCAAATCGCGACAGCCTTCTGTTGATCGAGGTACGCGAACGGAGCCTATCCGTTGCTTAATTGGTCCGGCTGGCCATTTGCATTGAAGTCAATGCAGCTTGCGCCTTGCTTTGGATCGTGGGCGGCAGCACTGCGTAGCCAAGGCCTTTCGCTATGGTTTGCCCGTCGCGCAGCGACCATTCCAGAAACTCTTTTAATGCGCTACTGCGTTCAGCAGAAGCGTTGGAGGTCGGCAAATAGAGCCAGGTAAAGCTCGTGATCGGATATGCATCTTGAGCCGGGGCATTGATCAACGACACGCGGAAATCGCTCGGAATCGTTCCTGCCAGGCTCTTACAGGCAGCGCTGATGCTCGCCGCTGTCGCCTTCACAAATACTCCTGCCGGGTTCTCCACCGCGCCATACCCGATATCGGAGCGCTTGGCGAAATTCAACTCTACATACCCCACCGCACCCTGGATGGATGCAACTTTTGTAATCATGTCTTCGCCGCGATTGGCATCGACCCCAACTGGCCAATTCGGCGACGCAGTCTTGCCGACTTCGGAGCGAAACTCCGGACTATTCCTGGAAAGAAAGTCTGTGAAAATGTAATTGGATCCTTTTCCCTGAGTCCGGTGGACAACTGCAATCTGCAAATCTGGCAATTTGATCTTCGGATTCAGCTTCGCTATCCGTGGGTCTTTCCAATTTGTGATCGTTCCCATAAAGATGTGGGCCAGTACTTCACCGGAAAAATTCACCTCGGGGTTGCCTGGCAGATTGTAGATGGGAACAATTCCTACCAGAACGGTGGGGATCTGGATCAGCGAGACCTTGGCGCTATCCATCTGCTCATGCGTAAGGGGAATCTCACCGGCCGCAAAGTCGCCTGAACCGGCGCTGATCTGATGAATGCCTTCCATCGTGCTCATGGAGAGATAACGCACCTGAACCTTCGTATCTTTCTTATTGAACTCGTCCGTCCACACCGAGTACAGCGGCGTCGGCACATTTGAGCCCGACCCAACGATCGACACCGCCGCCTGCGCATGAAGCGAGACCGGGAGCCCGGCCATCACAATCAGCAGCAGACACCCTGAAACAATTTTCTTACAGTTCATCGTACGCCTCCCCAAGCGCTGGCCGATTGTATGAATATCTCTAATCCTTTGTCTTGATTACGAATGTAATCGCAGGAGCTAAATTCTTGGCCGGAAACGACGATGAGTGTGCCCCGCGTGTTACCTACGTTCCTAAAGTACTCGGGTTGGCAATCGCAGTCTGATTTTGACCGTCACCGACTCCGCTGGTAAGATTCGCCTTCCTTGGGAGGAACCTGGATGCGCAGTTGTCGACGAATGGCCGGCGTTTTCGCCTTTGCACTGTTTGTCTTCATAGCTGGAATTCTCGTTGCCCAGAACACACATGAACCTGGAACCGGAATGTCGCCTGAACTGAAGGCAACGTTCGAGGCTCAGGTAAAAACAGAATGGGAGGCTCTCAAGAACAAG
>JAFAGX010000576.1 GCA_019237515.1 Acidobacteriaceae bacterium | reverse complement strand
ATGAGAATCTGGATCGTGTCCATGCTCTCGCTCCTATCGCCGGGAAAAAGATCAAAGCATTCCTGGAAGGCTTCCCGGTCCGATATGTCAGGAGTTACCCGGCCGAGGAGATCCTGCGCCACTTCGATATGGCACAGCACCTCGAAGGCGATCCCATTCAGTCCACTCTCAAACGAGGTCGTCACTGGTATGAGGTGACCCTGGTCACACGCGACCGCCCATTTCTCTTCGCTACCATCGCCGGTGTCCTTGCTGCCTGGGGCATGAACATCGTAAAAGCCAACGCGTTTTCGGACCATGCAGGCGTAGTCGTCGACACGTTTTACTTCACCGACCGATTTCGGACTCTCGAACTGAACCTGCCTGAGTGGGAACGATTCCAGCGGGGCATTGCTGAGGTGTTGAGCCGAAAGGCGGATCTGGACAGCTTGCTGCGCAACCGCATGCGTGCCGAGAAGAACGTCACGCCCAAAGTTAAGATCGACACGCGAATCGACTTCGATGACGAGTGTTCTTCCCATAGCACTCTGTTGCAGGTCATCGCCCAGGATCGTCCAGGAATTCTGCACCGGATCAGTTCCCAGCTTGCGCACCAGAATTGCAATATCGAAATTGCCCTGATTGACACCGAGGGGCAGATGGCAATCGACGCCTTCTATCTCACTTCTGCGCGTCAAAAGCTCAACCGTGAACATCAACGGACACTAAAAGCCGTGTTGCTGGATGAACTGAAATCTCATAATGGATCAGTTTGATTGTCATCCCGAGCAAGCCTCTTTTGCGCCGCGAGGTTGAGGCGCTTGCGTGGCGTCTGAGCCGCGCGCCGAAATCCCGAGTGAAACGAGGGAACCTCGACTTAGGCTGAACAATCGCGTGTCTGGCTCCCTTCCTTTTCAACCTGCACCGTTAACCACCTCTGAATTTGCTGCCATTTCCGGATAGCGCACTCTTCTGATTTTTCCTATCCTTTGAAAATGGCAGGAATCTTTGACAGGCTTGCAGCCGTTGACTGGCCAGCGCTCCACAGCTCCCTTTGGGACCAGGGCTATACGCTGGGCCCAGCCATCCTCACTCCGGACGAGTGCGCAGCTCTAGTCAACCTGTATTCATCCGAGAGTGCATTTCGCAGCCACATCATCATGGCTCGCTATCGCTTCGGCCGCGGCGACTACAAGTATTTCAACTATCCCTTACCGGCCATCGTTCAAGAACTGCGCGAGCACAGTTATCCTTACCTCGCCTCGCTCGCCAATGAATGGAACAATGTCCTGAGTGTCTCGCAGGATTTCCCTGACAAGCACTCGTCATTTCTCTCGCTGTGTAAGAAAAAAGGCCAGACACGGGCAACGCCCTTGCTGCTGCATTACGAAGCCGGTGACTTCAACTGCCTTCATCAGGATTTGTACGGAGCCATTGCCTTCCCGCTGCAATTAACCTGCTTCCTAAGTCGCCCGGGAATCGATTACGACGGCGGCGAATTCGTCTTGGTCGAACAGCAACCTCGCGCCCAGTCCAAGCCCGAAGTCATCACCCCTGCGCAAGGTCAGTTTGTAGTCTTCGCTACTCGCTATCGTCCCGTGAAAAGCACCCGCGGATACTACCGCACCAATCTCCGCCACGGCGTAAGCCGGATCAGGCGAGGCACCCGTTTCACCTTGGGTGTTATTTATCATGACGCCGAATAGGCCATACCGCTACCCGCCTGGCGCCTCCCCGGCTTTCTGCTACAGCTCACACGCAAACGTGATCTGAGTCACTGATCAAAAGTTCTTCTCAGGCGATAAACGTTTATCCATGTCCGAATAGGGAATCTTCGGAGATGGGCGTTTGAAACCAGAAACCGGGGAGGATCGGCTATCGGGCATTCATTCTGTTCATAAGTACTGTCATGCTGCAAAGGCCGCTTCTCCAGTTTCAATTCTTCAATCGCCTCTCTCAGCTCGCTCGGCCATAGATAAGAAACCAGGATCTCGCCTCGGGGTTGAGCCCGGCACCTCGCTGTCAAGGTGTGCTCGGCCGGTGCATCTCGCGGCTGATTCTTCATAGGAAGGCGAACATGCCTGACCCCAAGCACCTGACGATCGCTGAGCATCTCGAAGCCAGCGGCGTCTCCCGCCGCAATTTCATTCAGCTCTGCGGAATGTTGATGGCCACCGCGCCTGCCGGTTTGGCGCTCACCAAGGGAAACTCTGTCCTTCATCTCGCCGACATCGTCGGCAAGGCCAAGCGGCCGTCGGTCATCTGGCTGCATTTCCAGGATTGCACCGGCTGCACCGAAACTCTGCTGCGCACCTCTGCACCCGATGCCGCCAGCCTCATTCTTGATGTGATCTCCCTCGATTATCACGAGACCTTGATGGCCGCATCTGGCGCGCAGGCGGAAGCTGCTCTGCATCACGCCGTCGAAGAGAACGTCAACAAATTCGTGCTGGTGGCTGAGGGCGCGATCCCGGTCAGAGACGACGGCAAGTATCTAGAACTTGCCGGTACGCCCGGCGTGCAGGTCCTTCGCGAGGTTGCATCGAAAGCCGCGGCAGTCATCGCAATCGGCTCCTGCGCCTCCTGGGGTGGAGTTCCCTCCGCCGATCCGAATCCCACCGGCGCGATGGGCGTCGATTCCGTTGTCTCCGGCAAGCCGATCATTAATCTCCCCGGTTGTCCCCCCAATCCGTACAACCTGCTGGCCGTGGTGCTCGAATACGTGACCATGGGGCGGCTGCCTGCCTTGGACGAATTCAATCGCCCGAAGTTCGCGTATGACCGCACCATCCATGAGAACTGCCCCCGTCGTGCCCATTTCGATGCTGGCCGCTTTGCCGCAGCTTTCGGTGATGAAGGTCACAGGAAGGGGTATTGCCTCTATAAACTCGGCTGCAAGGGACCGGTTACGCACGCAGCTTGCTCGACTCGGCATTTCAATGAAGTGCCCGGCGTGTGGCCAATCGGCATCGGCTCACCATGCCTCGGCTGCACCGAAAAGGGAGTCGTCTGGAAACTGGCAACATTCGAAACTGTTCCGATCCATCAGGCAACCCCGCCCGACACATATCCGCCCATTTACAGCGCTGCCGGTCAGATCAAAGTCGGAGCCGCTGCATTAGTGGGAGCAGTGGCCGGTGCGATTGGCGGTGCTACATGGGTGGCCTCGCAGCGCTTCCGCAGCAGTCAAGAGGCGGGAGCGGAGAGGCTTGCCGTTGACTTCGCCTACGCGGAGAAACTCAAGGCCGAAAAGAAGGCGAAAGAGGAGTAACGTGGCGATCACTCGGCGTGAACTGATTACGACAGTCGCGAAAACTGCGGTGCCCGTGGCAGTCACCGGCGCCGCGCATACCCTTCAGGCAGAGGAAGTTCGCGTTCCCAGTGCGGCTTTAGGGCTACTCTACGACGCGACTATCTGCATCGGATGCAAATCGTGCGTTGCCGCGTGTGCACAGGCCAACGATACCCCACCCGATACTCGAAGTGACAGCCTGCATCAGTCTCCCTCTGATCTCAATGATCTCACCCGCAATGTGATCAAGCTCTACAAAAGCAACGACGGTTCTACCCTTTCTTTCATCAAGCGTCAGTGCATGCATTGCCTGGATCCCGCGTGTGCCGCGGGTTGTCCCTTCCAGGCCCTGAGCAAGGACCCGCAAAGTGGAATTGTGAGTTGGACCGCCGAGAAATGCATCGGCTGCCGCTATTGCACGATCACCTGCCCCTACCATGTGCCTCGTTTCCAGTGGGCGGGTTTCAATCCCCGGGTTACAAAATGCGAACTGTGCCGCGACCGACTCGCCAAGGGTCTGAAACCAGGATGTACGAGCGTGTGCCCGACCGGGGCCGTTATCTTCGGCCCGCGTTCCGTCTTGTTACTGGAAGCGAAGCGCCGCATTAAAAGCAATCCCGGCCGCTACTACCAGGATCGTGTATACGGCGAAACCGATAACGGGGGCACCCAGGCTCTCTACCTGTCCCACGTGCCGTTTGAGGACCTCGGGCTTCCGGAGCTGGGACCGGAATCCGTGCCGGCCAGAACTCTCCGCTGGCAGCGGCGGCTTTACCAGTATTTTGCCTTACCGGCGGTGCTGTACGCAGGCCTGGTGCAGGTGATTCGAAAGAACGTGACAGGGTACGAGCAGGAAGCGCGAGAACGCGAGAAAGAAACGGGATTGAGGGCGCAACTATGAGCGTCGCAGCGAAAGCTATAAACCGGGGTTCACCGGCAAACGAACGTTGGGAACGAGCTGTGCCCGTATTCGGTTTTCCGGTAATGAATAAATTCTTCTTGTCCCTCTGCGTGCTGACCATTATCGCTTTCGTTCTCACTGGCTATCGCGAGCTTGCCGGGCTCGGACCGGTCAGCGGCATGAACGATGCCTATGGTTGGGGCATCTGGAAAACATTCAATGTCATGGTCCTGACGGCCTTGGGCTCGGGCGCGTTCGCGGTCGGCATCGCAACCTGGGTCTTCCATCGCAAGAGATTGCACGCACTCATGCGCATGGCTTTGCTTACTAGTTTTCTTGCCTATGCCTGCGGTCTTCTTCTTCTTGGTATCGATGCCGGGCGTCCGTGGAATTTTTACTGGATGCTTTACCCCTGGAAATGGAACCTGCACTC
>JAFAGX010000472.1 GCA_019237515.1 Acidobacteriaceae bacterium | reverse complement strand
CTTCTTCATTTGCAATGACCTTGGGCTCTCCGCCTTCCATGACGGCGACCACCGAGTTGGTCGTGCCCAAGTCAATTCCTATAATCTTGGCCATAGCTGGCTCCTTTTCTACTTATAAGTCCTTTGCAATCAGTGTACTCACGATTGCGTGCTTCCGTATCGTAAGACTTGAGTGACTTGTTGTCAATGTGTTAGATGCTTTTGAGCGCGCCCGGGATGCGGCCGCTTTTCCTTGTTGTCATCCCGGGCGAGGGTTGCGCGGAGGGATCTGCGGTTTCAGTTCGTGTGGGGACGGGCGTCTCGCTCGTCCGGGCGGAGCATAGCTCCGCACCCTTACGGGAGCGTTCTTCGCGACGTAGGGTGGGACTCTCGTCCGGAACAAAATCTCTGTGGTCCTCTGTGCCCCCGGTGGTTGATCTTTTTTTGGTGTCCTATGCGCCGTAACGACGGCGGGTGTCTCCCGCCAGGTATTACTTGAACTTGAATCCCGGCTTGAGCTCGCAGCGATAGACGTTACTTTCTCGGGTGATGCCTAAAGTGCACTTGGCCCAGCTTAGAAGCAGATCGGGCCCAAGCGGGAAAACGACAGGCTGCCCATTTACCTCGGCTTCGATGCTGGGACCTTCGGCGGTGGAAGGCAAAGTGAAGCTGAGCGTGGGGCCGAAGATCACTGGGTACGATTCCCGCACCAGATCGCTGATCATGGGGTGAACGACTTCGGCTTCGAGAAGAAAAGTAGCCGTATTCGACCAGTCGCGAGCGACGACGTTCAAAGTGCGTCCGTCTTCCGAGGGAGCCTGGTTCAGAATTCGGGTAAATGGACACGGCCCCGCAATACAGGAGACTCGGACATTGCGGAATTCGTTTCCGGACCCTGCGTCCAACACGTCGGCAGCGTCCGCTGCTTTCCATCGTCCGTCGGGTGAACAGAGATCTGCGCCGTTGCAGGGCACGTCTCCAGTGTTGCGGACCTGAAATGTTTTTACTTCACTTCCCACATCCAGTTCGGTGGTGGTCTTTACGGAATAGCGAATACGCACATTGGAAATTAAAACCGAAGGGTGATGGTCCGGTTCCGGCGGCTTTGCCGCTGGCGTCGGTCGCATCGGAATCAGGTACAGCTTCCCGATGCTCTCATTGAGATCAACCGGAAAATAACCAGCGAGGCGCGCCTTTAGCGTAACCGAGCGGCGACGGCGAAAGCCTTCTGGTAGGGTCAAGCTGAAAAAGCCGGAGGGATCGGAATACGCACCGCCGATGGCAGATCCTGAAAGTGCGGTGATCTGGACGCCGGGTATGGGGGTCTGTTTGTCGGGATCCGAATCCTGGCGAATGACTACCCCCTGCAACGTAATTTGGTGGTTATTCTTATGAATTGCGTAAATAGCAGCGGCGGACAGGGCACCGATTATGACCAGCCACAAAACGAGTTTGGATTTACCGGCCATTTATCTCAATCCACAGGTCCATCGGATTACACTGGCATTATCCAGCACGATACGGGGTCGGAATAGCGCTTGTTTATATTCGCGTTGAATTTCAAAATTCATCACGGGGTCATCTAATTCCTTGCGAAACTCGGAACTGATAGGGCCAGGAACTATCTCGCGCCGCCATTTGTTGCGGCAGGCGATTCTTTCTGCCGTAGGCGTTCCCCTTCTGCGGCATGCTACCTTGCCGCTGTTCGGCGGAACTGAGGCGCCACCCGCGAATCAGCCTGCGCCTGTCACTTCCTCACCTTTCTCGCCGGAAGATGACCAGCTTCTCGACGAAATCGAGAAAGCGAATTTCCAGTATTTTTGGGAGCAGGCCAATCCGCAAACTGGATTGGTCAAAGATCGTGCCAATGCCCGCGCTTCCTCCGATAACAGTATAGTGGCAAGCATTGCGGCGACCGGCTTCGGTCTTACCGCGATCAGCATCGCTCACCAACGGAATTTTGTATCCCTGAACGACGCGCGAGAGCGAGTTGCCGCAACTTTGCGCTTTCTCTGGAAGAAGTTGCCTACGCATCGCGGATTCTTCTATCACTTTGCCAACATCAATACCGGCGAGCGGGTCTGGGATTCCGAAGTGTCTTCAGTGGATACTGCCATTCTGCTCTGCGGAATTCTCACCTGCCGCCAGCATTTTGAAAGACATTCGGAAATCACAAATCTCGCGTATGAAATTTTCAATCGCGTCGATTGGACTTGGCTCTCCGAGGACACAACCTTACTGCCCCAGGGCTGGACGCCGGAAATTGGCTTTCTCCCTTATCGCTGGGATTACTACTCTGAGCTAATGATGATGTATCTGATGGCGATGGGGTCATTTACGCATCCTTTGGCTGCAGAGACATGGAATGCCTGGAAGCGGACGGTATTTGAGTATGATGGGCTGCGCTACATCGGTTCGTTTGCGCCGCTTTTTGTGCACCAATATTCGCAAGCGTGGTTTGATTTTCGGGGAAAACGCGACAAGTACGCCGACTACTTCGAAAATTCCAGGATCGCTACGCAGGCGCATCGGCTCTTTTGTCTTGAGTTGAGCAAGCGATTTCCCGATTACAGTGAAGATCTGTGGGGGATCACAGCATCCGATTCGCGAAGTGGTTACGTGGTTTGGGGTGGTCCACCCGCAATGGGCCCGATAGACGGAACGGTTGTGCCGGCTGCGGCCGGCGGTTCATTGCCATTTTTGCCGCAGGAGTGCATGCGCGTGCTGCGAACAGTGAGAAGCCGATACCAGAATGCGTGGTGCCGATACGGTTTTGTGGATGCGTTCAATCCACAGACGAACTGGTATGACAACGATGTCATTGGAATTGACACTGGAATCACAATGCTAATGGCGGAAAATGCAAGGACTAGTTTTGTGTGGAACACATTCATGAAAAATCCGGAAGCGAAACGCGGCATGGAGCGCGCAGGGTTCCAGAGTTACTCTGAAAGTTAGTGCTGCAGGCAATCGGGAACAACGGCAGGTGCGCCCAGAGTCAGAAGCCCACGAAGACCGGTTCAGGTTCGAGACGAATGCCCCAGATATCTTCCACACGTTGCTGGATTTCTTCCTTCAATGCGATCACGTCGGCAGCGGTGGCGTGGCTTCGATTCACAATTGCTAAAGCATGCTTGCGGGAAATGCCAACATTTCCGTGGCCAAAGCCTTTGCTGAAACCGGAGTGTTCCACGAGCCACGCAGCGGAAATTTTCTTTTGCTGCTCCAATGCGGGATAGCTTGGAATGGTGAGTCTTCGGGCGGCGGCCCTCGCGCTGAGTTCCTGGAACTGCTCGGTCGAAATGATTGGGTTCTTGAAGAACGAACCCGCGCTGCGGCAGTCGGCATCACCAGGCGAGATCAACATACCTTTGCTCGCGCGAATACTGCGAACTGCATCGCGAGTTTCGGCCAGTGTGGGAGTTGTGCTCCATCCAGCGAAATACTTTTTCAGATCGGCATACGCAGCCCGAGGCTCGCCGCCGGGGAGCAAACCGTAAGTCACGCGCAGAATAATGAAGCGCCCACGTTCGGCGGTGTTAAAGATGCTGGTGCGATAAGTGAAATTACAGGCTTCGTTGCACAATTCACGAATTTGATTATCGCGTGTATCAAAGGCGAGCACGGACTCGATACTTTCTGCAACTTCCTGGCCGTATGCGCCGACATTTTGCACAGGCGTGCCACCGACGCTGCCAGGAATGCCACTTAGACATTCAACTCCCGCGCATTCCGCGGCCACGGCCTTAGCAACGAACTTGTCCCATTCCTCGCCGGCTCCGACGTCGAAGACCGCTTTTCCGTTTTCCAGTCGCTGCTCGATGCCGGGGATCGCGACTTTGAGGACCAGCCCTGGCCAGCCTCTATCGGAGATGACCAGATTGCTACCCCCGCCCAGGACAAATAACTCAAGATTGCGCGACCGGGCGAATCTGACGGCTTCTGCCACTTCGG
>JAFAGX010000331.1 GCA_019237515.1 Acidobacteriaceae bacterium | reverse complement strand
TGGAGCTTCGTCGGCGGCACGCTCCAGGTCAGCCAGACCCATTTCTTGCTGTTCGGACTGAAGTTCGACGTCATTCTCATCCATCTCCGACATCGACATCATGACCGTCTCGAGGTTTTCTTCCTCTTTGGTCGTGCCGTAGGCCTTATCGATGCCCTCCAGGATCGAGCTTTCCGACGCCACGACTGGCTCGATATTGAAGCCGGTCATGAACTTGATGTCGTCCATGGCGAACACGTTCGTCGGATCGACCATGGCGATGGTGAGCGAAGCACCAACGCGACTGAGCGGCAGGATCTGGTAACGTTTGGCGGTTTCGTAGGGGATCAGCTTGACGACCGCGGGATCGATTTCGAAATAGGAAAGGTTGATTGCCGGAACGCCGTACTGCCGCGAAAGAAAATTCGTGACATCCTCATCGGTGAGGAAGCCGAGTTTTACCAGCGCCGCGCCCAGACGGAGGTTGCCTTCCTTCTGGGTTTTTACCGCTTGCTCCAACTGCTCTGGGGTAATGATCTTCTCCTTTACAAGAAGATCACCCAGCCGTTGAGACATACCTAGCTCTCCCCTTCTGACAACAGAGAAATTAGAAGCTCTGGTTTCCGCGATTCGGCGCCGCTCGAGGGAGGGTACGTGGCACGATTCGCGCTTGACATAAATTGTCAACGCAACGCCGTTACTGCGCGAGTAACTTTGGTACCGTACGGTTGTTTCCTAAGTCGCTGTCCTCTAGTAAGTTGAGGCGCTTAGCGGGCGTCTGAGCCCGCTGCCGAAATCCCGAGCGCAGCGAGGGATCTAATGTTGAGGCGTTTAGCGGGCGTCTGAGCCCGCTGCCGAAATCCCGATTCGGCACGAACCACGTGGGGAAAGCCGCCCCCGGCTGTCCGGTCGGGCGCAGCCCGACACACCCTGGGACAAACCGCGGGTGCCCCATTCTACGGGAGCGTTCTTTGCGTCGTAGGGTGGGTTTCGCAAAAACCGGTGCCCCAGAGCCTGCCCTGAGCGAAGTCGAAAGGTCGCGTGAGTGGGATTTGCGAGCTGCCCCTGGGACAAACCGAACGCCGAGCCCACTCCCCCTACGTCTAAGAGTAGAATTCCCGAATTGGCCGATGGGCCGGTGGCCCAGGTCCCGCGAGCAGGTTTTGCGAGCTGACCTGGGACAAACACAATTGGTGCTCCCATGGAAATGGATAGTCTCGGTCAGGACCTTCGTTTTGGACTGCGCTCAATGCGCAAGAGCCCAGGATTCGCGATTGTCTGCGTGCTCTCGTTGGCTCTGGGGATCGGCGCGAACACAACCATCTTTACCGTCGTAAACGCCATCCTTCTTAACCCTCTTCCGGTCCGAGACATCTCCCGTCTGGTTGAACTGGACACTGTGGACAGCAAGACATTGGTGACCGCGGCCAATGCCACCAAGCTGGGCATGTCCTATGCGAACTGCGAAGATTTTCAACGGCAGAACCAGGTCCTCAGTGGATTGGCCTGCATTGCTTTCGCTCCACTCACATGGAGCGGTGAGGCCGAGCCACGACAAGTCGCCGGACAACTGGTGAACGCGAATTATTTCGAAATTCTGGGCGTGAGACCCGCATTAGGACGCTTCTTTCTGCCCGACGAGGATAAGAAGCCGGGTGGCAACAACCTGATCGTAATCAGCCACAGTCTCTGGACCACAAAAATGGGTTCAGATCCAAACATCGTCGGCAAGACACTGACACTCAATGCCACACCATTCACCGTAATCGGAGTTGCTCCCCCAGGATTTAAAGGCACATTCACCATCGGCCCCGCTGACCAAATCTGGATTCCGATCAGTATGTATGGCCAGGTGCTCACGGGTTTTGCGAAGGACAATTTTCGTGAACGGAGATTTTTAAACATCATCACCGTCGCCCGCCTAACTCCTGGCGTGAGCCGCGGAGAGGCCGAAGCCTCGCTGAAAACCGCCGCATTGCAGCTCGAGCACGAATACCCGAAAGAAAATGCAGGACGCACCATTGCGGTCTCCCAGCTCTCCGATGCCACGGTCGGTATCAATCAGCACGATCAATTTGTGCTCGCCGGCGCTCTGATGATGGGGGTCGTCGGCCTGATCCTGTTGATTGCCTGCGTGAACCTCGCTAACCTGCTGCTCGCTCGCGGCGCAAGGCGCGAACGGGAGATAAGCATCCGAGCCGCCGTAGGCGCCGGGCGGTTACGGCTGATTCGTCAACTGCTGACTGAGAGCGTCGGCTTGTCTCTCATTGGAGCTGCTGCAGGCTTGGTCGTCGCCTACGCGGGCGAGCGCTTGTTATGGGCCTACCGGCCTCCTTTTCTCTTGGATAATGATCTGGATCTTTCGCTCGATTCGCATGTTTTGCTCTTTACATTTGGGCTTGCGCTGCTGACGGGAATCGTGTTCGGCCTTGCTCCCGCAATCAAAGCATCCAGAACCAACCTTTCAAACACCTTGAACGCTGGCGGTCGTAGCGGTAGTGCCACTTGGACACGCGGAACGCTACGTAGTGTCCTGGTGATCTCAGAGGTAGCGCTGGCGCTGATCACTCTGGTCGGCGCAGGGTTATTCATCCGCAGCATGCAGAACGCTGAGAAGACGGATCTGGGCTTCGAATCGAAGCGGCTGTTCTCCATGGCTTTCGATCTCGGCGCTCTACATTACGACGAGACTCACGGACAGCAGTTCTATCGCGACTCGGTACAGCACGCGATGGCATCCCCAATGGTTCAGGCCGCGGCGATCTCTTCCAATCCACCCATCGGTGGAGGTTTCGCACGCACCGTTTTCCCCGAAGGCAAGGACGAAACCTCAGGCTACCGCGGAACTTTGACCGTGCTGAATGACGTATCTGTCAGTTATTTCGACACCTTGCGAATTCCGCTGAAACAAGGGCGTCTGTTCAATGACTTCGACAAAAAAGACACCCCACGAGTCGCCGTGATCACGGAT
>JAFAGX010000316.1 GCA_019237515.1 Acidobacteriaceae bacterium | reverse complement strand
GGCTAGGGAAGGCTCTTCGGGCTTCTTACGGTCCCACGGAGATTGCCGCCGATATCCCCACTTCTCGACGACCGAGCGAATTCGCGCCAGACAAGCCTCGTCATTGGGTTCGTGAAAATCCACTGTGCCGCTGACCGCCGAATGCATGGCGGCTCCGCCCAATTCTTCCGCAGAAACTTTTTGTCCAATCGCAGCTTGAACCAAAGCTGGACCGGCGAGGAAAAGCCCACTTCCGTCCGTCATGAGGACGTGGTCGCACATGACGGGGAGATAGCCTCCGCCCGCAACGCACATGCCCATAATTGCTGCAATTTGAGGGATGCCCATGGCAGACATGACCGCATTGTTGCGAAACACGCGCCCAAAGTCGTCCGTATCGGGAAACACGTCTTCTTGAAGCGGCAGAAAAACTCCCGCCGAGTCGACCAGATAAATCGTGGGAATGCGATTTTCAATGGCAGTGTTCTGCGCGCGAATGACCTTCTTCGAGGTCATTGGGAAAAATGCTCCGGCTTTCACGGTGGCATCGTTAGCAATGATCATCACCAAGCGGGTGTGAATTCTGCCCAGCCCCGTGACCACGCCCGCTCCCGGTGCCCCGCCCCATTCCTCGTACATGCCATAGGCAGCAAAGGATCCGATCTCAAAGAAAGTACCGGGATCGACCAAGAGATGAATCCGCTCGCGGGCGGTTAAACGCGACTTGCTATGCTGATTCTCAATCGCCTTCTGGCCGCCGCCTTCACGAATCTTTTCTTCTTCATTGCGGATTTGCGAAACCAGGTCTGCCAGGAAACGCATATTAGCTTCGAAACGCGGCGAAGTGGGATCGATGCGCGATTCAAGGACACCAGAATTCGATGATGGCGAGGATTCGACTCGATTGGCCATGAAGGCGACCCGAAAATCTTTACGGTATAACAGGCGAGACGGAGCGTGCAAACCGGGATGGAACTGTCATCCCGAGCAAGCCGGTTTTGCGCAGGGGATCTGGGCGATCCGCGCGATGCGTCGCGTTCTTTGCGACGCAATAACATGCGTTTGGATCGTTTCCTTATTGCATTCCCAATTAGCCGTTCGATCAGGTCGCAGTTGGCACCCCTTGCGGTTTCACATTCGCACGGATGAACTGGACGATGTCATCCATTGCGGTACCAGGTTGGAAAATAGCGGCCACACCAAGTTTCTTCAAATGATCAACATCCTGGTCCGGAATAATCCCGCCAACGATCACAATGACATCATCCATTTTGTTCTGCTTCAGAAGATCCATCACGCGTGGAACGATTGCGTTGTGGGCGCCGGACAAGATGGAAAGGCCGATCACCTGCACATCCTCCTGCAGGGCAGCGTTGACGATCATCTCGGGAGTTTGGCGCAGGCCGGTGTAGATGACTTCCATGCCGGCGTCGCGGAGCGCGCGTGCGATGACTTTTGCTCCGCGGTCATGCCCGTCGAGACCCGGCTTGGCTACGAGGACACGGATTTTCGCTTCTGCCATACATCCATTGTAACCACGGACGCCACAGAGAGCACAGAGGAAACGCCTTTACATCGTCTTCACGTCCATGCTCTTCCACAAATACCAGCAGGCAACGCTACGGTACGGTTCCCACGCTTTGGCGATTTTTGCCATATGGAGTGGTTTGGGGAGTTTGCGCTTGTTGTAGTGCTTCTTCATTGCCATTTGGATGCCGAAATCGCCTGTGGGCAGGATGTTCGGCCGCTTGAGTGTGAACATCAAAAACATTTGGGCGGTCCAGACTCCGACACCTTTTACTTGGGTGAGATGTTTGATGACGTCTTCATCAGTCATTTCGTGCAAACGGCTGAAATCAAGCTGGCCTTTGGCAACACGCTCCGACAGGTCGCGCAAGTAAGATGATTTCTGCTTAGAAAGACCGACGGCCCGCATTTGCTCGTCTGACAATTTCAGGATGCCTTCTGGAGTGAGCGGGTCTCCCGCAACCGCGGTGAAGCGATTGAGAATAGTAAGTGCCGCTCTGCCGTTCAGCTGTTGATAGAGAATTGATTCCGCAAGGCTGTGGAACTCGGGCGGACCGTACTCCATGCGGAACGGCCCGATACGCTCGATAATCGCCCGCAGAACCGGGTCGCACTTCTTCAAGTGGAGGATCGCCCGACGCATGGAAGTATTGAAGGTTGCAGCGGGGACAGGATAGCACGCCGAAAATGTTCTGATCCGGAAACAATTTGCATTTCCGGATAACGTTAGCCGGAGTTCGCTACGCTTGTGGCACGATCCGCGAATTGCTTGAGTTGCTCGGATGTCACCCCGTAGAGCGGTGGTACCGTGACACCGAGCACCCCGAGATAGGCATACAGCTCACCGCGATGGTGCACCTCGTGCTCAATCATGGAGCGCAAGAGCTTCCAAGTGGTGATGGGGGTTCCGTCCGGCGTTTGGCACCTTTGCTGCAACTGGGCAGGCGTAAGCTGTGCCAGCATCTTCACGGACTCGCGATGCATCCTCTGCATGAATTCGATGATCTCATCACGTGAGCCCGCCAGTTCAGGTCCACATCCCGCATAGCGGTTATGGCCGCCGCACGCACATTCAACAAAAACGTTCCTTTCGGTTGCGGCAATGTGACGAGCAACGTCGCCGAGCGTGAATTTTCCCGCGGCCGCTCGCCACTCAACTTTATCCTCTGGAATGCAGGCGACAAGGCGCATGGTGCGCTCACGAATCTTGCTGAAATATTCGAGAAAAGTCTCAACCGAGCCAATTTCCATTCGATTATCGTACAGCACGCGCGATGCAGCGCCTCGGATCACGGACCGGCGTGACAAAGAATTGCGACTGCACTAAGCTATAAATCGCAGTCCTTCCCACCCAAGCCGGGATGGCGGAACTGGCAGACGCAGCGGACTCAAAATCCGCCGGTACTTAGTACCTTGGGGGTTCAACTCCCCCTCCCGGCACCAGTAACTCAGTTCGGAAGCGGATAAAGCGAAGCCTTGAATTGTCTGCTCCAAGTCGGCGCAGCGGTTCTGACCGACCTCTGTACGCCAGCTAAAGGCTCAAGAGATTGGTTTGAACTTTGACGTATTGATGTT
>JAFAGX010000213.1 GCA_019237515.1 Acidobacteriaceae bacterium | reverse complement strand
TGAACTTTGTCTGCGATCAGTTTACAAACTCATGATGAAATTCTTGCGGATTTTCCCGGTTCTCACGCTCGCCCTCGCTCTTCTATCATTCGGTTCCCTTTTCGCCCAGCAAAGCTCGGGTGACCGGATTTTCTTTAACGCCAAAATCTTTACCGCCGATCCCCAGAACCCCTACGCCAACGCCATTGCCATCCGTGGAGAGAAAATTCTCGCCGTAGGCACTCTTCCAGAAGTTCTCAAATCCGCTGACGCAAACGCAGAGCGAATCGATCTTCAAGGTAAAACGCTTTTTCCAGGATTTATCGACTCGCATAGCCACTCGATTGATGGCGGCCAGAGCCTCATTTCCGCCGACGCCACTGACAAAGTGAATTCCCTTGAACAGCTTCCGGCCTTCGTCGATGAGGCGAAGAAGACTGGCAAAGGCATGCGTGGCGACATTCTTGAAATTCTTGGCCTGCCGCTTGAGTTCTGGTCTCATCCCGACGTTCTGAATACTGACTTCAGCACCGGAACCTACGCCAACCAACCCGTTCTGCTGCGCGGCATGGATGGACACACCGCCTGGGCGAATCGAGCGCTGTTGCAGCGCGCCGGTATCACAGCAGATTTTCTGAAAAGCCTCTCGCCTACACAACGCAGTTACTACGGAACGGCCGGCAATAGCCAGCCGAATGGCTTCCTGGTTGATGCTGGGACCGAAAAGATTGAACCTCTCGTCCCGAAACCCACACCGGATCGTTTACTGGCGGCTGCACGTGCAGCTCTGCAATACAACTACAGCTTGGGGATCACCGCGTGGCTCGACCCGCTTGCGAGCGACGACGTTTTATCTGCTTATAAGATGCTGGCCGACCGAGGCGAACTCAATTCCGAAGTCGTAGCTTTTCCCCAGGTCTTTGCGAAGGATCCAACCGCCGAATTAGCGCGTGTGCAGAAAACGCGTGAACAGTACAACGGCGTTCCCCATCTGCATGTCACCGGGATCAAGATTTTCGCCGATGGTGTGGCGGAATATCCCTCCCAAACCGCGAACCTGAGTAAACCGTACAAAAACAGCGGCCGCAACGGCGAGCTGCTATTCGATCCCGCCAGATTCGCTGAACTCTGTGTGGCCGCGGACAAACAAGGCCTGATCATTCATGTCCACGCAATCGGCGATGGCGCCGTAAAAGCCGCTCTGGACGGCATTGCCGCTGCGCGTAAGGCAAACGGCAACTCCGGTCTTCCGCATACGTTAACGCACGAACAGTTCGTAATGCCGGAGGATTTTCCGCGTTTCCGCGAACTCGGTGTGATCAGCGCTTTTCAGCTGTTTTGGGCGGAGGCAAGTAAGGACACCATCGAAATCCTGAAACCCTACTTCGATCCCGAAATTTATCGCTGGCAGTATCCGGCGCGTTCGATTCTAGATAATGGTGGAATTATTTCAGGAGCGAGTGACTGGCCGGTTTCAACGGCAAATGTCTTCCGCGCCATTTATCAGGCGGAAACGCGCAAGGGACCCGAAGGAGTGCTGGACCCGTCGCAGGACATGCCACGCGAAGCCATGTTCTACGCCTATACGCGCAATTCAGCTCGCGCCATGAATATGGATTCCATCGGCGGCATCGCGCCAGGCAAGCGCGCGGATTTGATTTTGCTGGATCGCGACGTTCTGACCGTTGCTCCTGAAGCGATGCGCGATACAAAAGTGCTCTGGACGATGGTCGCAGGCAAAACCGTTTATCGGGCAAAGTGAAAGCGCATCGTTAGCCCATCCGCTTCTCGTGTTCGAGGATCATCCGGTCAAAGGCGTGAGGCAGGCCCTCCTGTCGCGAGTATGGTCCCGGTTTATACGCTCGCGATCCGATGCCGGCTTGTGAAAGTTCTGAGATTCTCCAGTCTTCGCGGTTCGTGATGTCCCAGAACTCGACTGCATCCTCTCCCACAAAATCCTGCTTCGCCATCTCGTCGGGATGAAAGTGCCATTCGCAAATGATCTCGGTGCGATCCACCGCGCGGGGCCACAAGGTGTGCGTCATCATGTAGTCGGGATGAAGACTTAGAAGCAGGTTTGGATAGATTGCATAGTAATAGACTCTCTCTCGTTCCTCAGCCGTAAGACCGGGAAGATATGCCCGCCGGAGCCTCCCATCTTTGCTCATGGTTTGCGCGCTGTTTTGAAATTCCATCGAGCCACCAAGGTACGAAGGGTGGGGCTGGTCATTGTCACCCGACAAGTAGTGTGTGATCGAACTGAGCGCCGGATGCAGCACTGGACAGTGCAGGCACTCGTTGTAGTTCAGCACGATGAGCTTCCAGTTTGCCTTCACTTCATAAGAAATGCGCCGATAAAGCTTGAGTTCCCCCATTCGCCAATTCGAAAATTTCTGCGGGAGATCTGCTAATTGCTTTCCAAGGGGATCTCCATGCTCGCTTAAGTTTATGAAGATGTGGCCGTCCCAGACATCGGCTCGGACCGCATTCAGCGGGTACTCTTCCCGGCGGAAATTCTCCTGCGTATGCGGAGCCCCGATCAACCGCCCATCCAGGCCGTAACTCCATCCGTGGTACCCGCATTGAATTCGCCCGCCAAATTGTCCTTCTGCGGTGGCACAGATGCGCGTGCCGCGATGGCGGCATACGTTGAAGAAAGCGCGGATCGCCTGGTCTTGGCTTCGCACAACAATGATGCTTTCGCCGGCCAATTCACGCAGGAAATAGTCACCGCTGTTGGGAATCTGACCGGCACGCCCAGCGCACACCCACATCTCGCAATAGAAGTGTTCGAGTTCACGCCTGAAGACTTCGGCGTCGGTGTAATAGCGTCCCGGAAGAGTAGTCGGTATTTGCTGGCTTTGGACCGGCATAGATCGCGCAGAACTGTTTCTTTCTTCCAGATTGGTTACACCCCGCAAGCATATCTGTCAACTAATGTCCCCGAGGAGGTCATTCCG
>JAFAGX010000240.1 GCA_019237515.1 Acidobacteriaceae bacterium | reverse complement strand
GTGAGAATCGCAGTTGTCTACGGGAAGTAAAAAAAACGTAAAACTACGGGGACATAGGCAGTAGGAATCCCACATTAGCTCGGCAGAAGTGGCTTGCGAAACCTGGCGCACCGGGCAGGATTAGTCCTTTAGCGGGACCATGGTTTTTTCGCCCTTGCAGAAGGTGGCGACGTGCTGCAAGGTTCCTTCCGGTTGCTTAACCAACAAGACGGGGCCATAACAATAAACCGCGTGACCGGTCTCAGCGAGATACCACTTGCCGTTTGGATGAGCTTGGGTCGTGAGCTGCTTCTCTTGCGGCTGACGCACGAGAGTAGCGACCGGGGAACTGGGCAGAGACAACGAAAGCAAAATTGCCAGGAGGTGCATAACACTTTCCTGGCCCTGGGATTTAGATGCTCAGCACTACTCTGCGCACATCCTCCAAACTGAAATCGCTTTTCGGAAAACGCGGGGGCGACGGTTTGCGAAGCTTGCTGGCATTCCGGTCACCACCGTTCCGCGTTTTGTCCTGGGTCGACGGAGTCTGCGCCTGGGAGTGCGCGTTCGCCTCAGCCTGGGCCTGAGCTGCGGCGTGCTGCTTCTGGAAGATCTTACCTTTCAAATGGCTGAGTTCTGAACTGTCACTGAAAAGTGACTGGATCAAGGCACGCTGGCTATCGATGGTGCGGCCTTGCTCGATGATCAGCATCGTCATCAAGCTGTAAGAAATGACGAACAAGGCGACCAAGACAGGCAGCATGGAATGCTTCCGTTTGGGACTGGCTTTTGCTACCAAAATCGGCTTGAAATCCGCAACGGGTTCCAGGGCGCTACTGCCAGACGTCCACGTCAGCATCTGCACCTCAATCCATGCCCAAAAGCAGCAGGTGTGGACAGCAGTGCAGCTTGAAAGCCACGATCGAGAGCGAAGGCAACGTACTCTCAATAGAGCACTTAGGTGCGATTGGTTCGGTAGATATGGCGCTTGCAACTGCAAGCCCCTGCACATAAAGGTAACCCGGGTGCGTTACCAAGGTGACGGCAGAGCTTATTTTCCTAGAACCAGCTTGGCAATGGTCGAAAGCTGCATGTTCGAGGTGCCCTCGTAGATTTTGCCAATCTTCGAATCACGCCAGTACTTCTCGACCGGATAATCCTTCGTGAACCCGTATCCGCCGAAGATCTCGATTGCCAGCGAAGTGACCCGCTCCGCAACTTGCGAGCAGAAAAGCTTGGTCATGGCAGCCTCTTTGACAAACGGCACGCCGGAGTCTTTCATGCGAGCGGCGTTATAGACCATGAGGCGGGCGGCCTCAATTTCGGTGGCCATTTGCGCGATTTGGAACTGGATGCCTTGAAATTCGGCAATGGACTTCCCGAACTGTTTGCGCTCCTGGGCGTATTTAGCGGCATACTCCCAGGCGCCGCGTGCAACGCCAGCCATCTGAGCGCCGATGCCGATGCGGCCCTCATTCAAGGTTTCGATAGCGATCTTGTAGCCCTTGCCTACCTCGCCGAGAACATTTGATTTCGGCACTCGGCAATCTTCCAGAATGAGCTCGCATGTCGAAGACGCGCGAATGCCGAGCTTGTCTTCTTTCTTGCCGACGGTGAAGCCGGGGAAATCCTTCTCGATCAAAAAGGCCGTAATTCCTTTGTATCCGGCCGCAGGATCCATGGTGGCGAACAAGACGAAAAGGCCAGCTTCTTTGCCATTGGTGATCCAGAGCTTGCGCCCGTTCAGGACGTAGTCGCTGCCCTTGAGTTCGGCCTTGGTCTGGAGGCCAAAGGCATCGGAGCCGGAACCGGCCTCACTGAGCGCATACGCCCCGCACGTATCGTTAGCGGTGCGAGAGAGATATCTTCTTTTTTGATCTTCGTTGGCCCAGCGCAGCAGAGCGTTGTTGACAAGCGTATTTTGTACGTCGACGATCACGCCTGCGGACGCGTCGACACGCGACAATTCTTCGACCGCCAAGATGGCCTCGAAGAACTTGCCGCCTCCGCCACCATATTGCTCCGGCACTTCGATTCCCATCAGACCCAGTTGAAAGAATTGATGGATGAGGTCTTTTTCGAAGACGCCCTTTTCATCCATCTCTTTGACGAGAGGACGGACTTTCTCGTCCGCGAATTGGCGGATGTTGTCGCGGAACAAGATTTCGTCTTCGGAGAAGCTGGTTAAAGCGGCAGGAAGC
>JAFAGX010000181.1 GCA_019237515.1 Acidobacteriaceae bacterium | reverse complement strand
GGCAGGTTCAGCCGCCGCTTCAGTATCAGCAGATCTTTCCTACGGACGCCGCCATAATGAACGAGAATGATATGGCAAAACGAACTTCATCCGGCAGCAAAGCGACTCGCAAGAGAGTGAAACGCATTCCGCCTACCGCGGAATCGGCAAGGGACGAAGGTCCGCGCCTGCTACCTCTGGGGGACCGGGTAAGCGAACCCTCAAAGCTGGAGCACTACCTTGATCTGGCTGACGCTGCTTTGGGACTCAGGAGCGAGGAAGAAAATCGGCACGCCGGTCAAAAGGCCGATCAGGACTAGATTCTGGCGCGCATACCTAACCGGCACCGCGCCGCTTTGGCTGCGCTGGCTTCCTCGCGGCTCGCTTGTCGTCTTTGCCGTATGCGGCGAGCGACTCCTCCATCAACGAGTGCAGGCCATCACTAAATTTGCGCAAGTCTGAGATCAATGCTGGGATATCGATTCCCGCCACATTCTTCTGTACTACGTTGTAGGCTTCCTGCTCTAAAGATCGAAAGTCGGCCGCCACTGCACTGGGTGTGCGACCTGCCTGCACCTGCTTTTTCCCGTATTCCCGCGCCGAGCGCGCCAGATCGGCGCTGACGCGGTTTTCGTTCGAGCCTAACTGCTCGATGAAGTTGGCAAACAGACGATTCAGCTCGCGATGATAGCCATCACCATTGCCGCGTTCGCCTCCCACATCTGCTGCGCGCACAATTTGTGCCACTTCACTCTTCAGCACCAGCGCAAGCCGCTTGGCAGCCCAAGGAACTTTCGGCGCCCGCGTGTGCAATTTTTCTTTGAGAACCTTGGTCAGGATCTCGATATCGACTGGCTTCACCAGGTAATCGTCGATGCGATTGTGAATCGCCTGCAATGCAGTTTCAAACGCTGGATATCCGGTCAGAATGAAGGTGAGGCACTGCGGCTGCACATGGCGCGTCGCGCTCGTAACCAGGAAGCCGTCTCCTTCTTCGCCGATATTGAGATCAGAAATGACCGCATCGAATTGTCGCGAATTGATTTCGTACAGCGCCTCTGAAACGCTGTCCGCAACCCGAACCTCAAATCCTGCCTTCTGCAAAACCGGGGGCAGGGTAATGCGGATACCGGCTTCATCATCAACGAACAATAGACTTCCCGCGGATTCCGCCATGCGTACTTAGTCTTTCTCCATTTGGCCAAATGCAGTTGATTGCCTTACGTCCAAATTGTAACGTCTGTTTCCTAAGACGCTATACAGTCTTTACTGTAGGGACGCCGGAGGCGGCTCAGGTTCGGCTGAGCCATCGGCACGAGGATCAGAAGCGCCATAATTCACGCCTGTCTTGGAATCATGTATCACCGCCTGCCCACGGCCCATGTGCGTGGAAAATTCCCCCTGGATCTGCAATTCGTGCCCCATCGCAGAAAGCTTCTGCAGCACCTCGGGTTTCACTCGCGACTCGATCACCACGTTGCAACCATGCTTCGGACTGACAGTGAATCGGGCTTCGTCGAGCGCAGCCTGAATATTCATTCCGTAATCCACCACATTCGAAACAAATTGCGCATGCGCGACTGGTTGGTTAGCCCCGCCCATAATGCCAAATCCTATGTGCTGGTCTCCACGTTCCATAAAGGCCGGAATAATCGTGTGGAATGGCCGCTTGCGTGGCGCAAGCACGTTCGGTGAGGCCGGATCAAGAGAAAACAATGCGCCGCGGTCCTGGAGCACGAAACCCATTCCGCGCACCGTGATTCCGGAGCCGAAGGCGTCGTAATTGCTCTGGATCAGGGAAACGATATTGCCTTCGCGATCGACCACAGAAAGATATGTCGTGTCGCTCATCGGAGGATTGCCGGCTTGCACGTCACAGTTGGCGTGCGCCGGATCAATGAGTCGCGCACGCTCGCGCGCATAATCCTTCGACAGGAGTCCGGCGACCGGAACTTTGGCGAATCGAGGATCGGCGTTGTAACGGTAAAGATCGCTGTACGCCAGCTTCATGGCTTCGATCCTCTTGTGAAGTTCCGGCGCGCTAAGCGGCCCGTCAGGCGCAGCCGGAGCGGTCTCCATGATGTTCAGCATTTCCAGAGCTGCCATGCCTTGCCCGTTCGGTGGCAGTTCGTAGACTGTCCAGTCACGGTACCTGGTTGAAACTGGATTGACCCATTCCGGCGAAAACTCCGCCAAATCGTCCGCTGCCATTGTTCCGCCCAGCGCTTGCGACGTGCTGATAATTGCTTCCGCGATCTCGCCTTTGTAGAACGCTTCCGGGCCGTCCTGCGCAACCAGTGTTAAAGCTTTCGCAACATCTGGATTCCGAAAGATTTGCCCCACGGCCGGAGGTTTAGCATCGGGCAAGAACACGCGCCGGCTCTCAGAATCACCCGCAATCCAATCAGCCGCCACTTCCCAGTACGCCTGAATGATTTCCGGCACGGGATAGCCATTCTGCGCGTAAAAAATTGCGGGCTGAAAAAGATCCTTCCATGGCAAGCGCCCAAAGCGCTTGTGCAAAGCTCCCCATCCGGCAACCGCACCAGGAACCGTCACTGTATCGATGCCTGCCTGTGGCATCGCCGTATCGCCTTTGGTCTTCAAGTGCGCGGGCGTGAGTCCTTGCGGCGCCCATCCGCTGGAATTCAGACCGTAGAGCTTGCCGGTCTTGGCGTCCCGGTAGATGGCAAACAGGTCGCCGCCCATGCCGTTCATCATCGGCTCGGTCACGCCCAGGACCGCATTTGCCGCAATGGCCGCGTCAATTGCTGAGCCCCCGCGAGCCAAAACTTGTGCCCCTGCCGCCGATGACTGAACGTGGCTGGTCGCGACGATTCCATACCGCGAGATGGTCATCGACCGCCCATGCGAGCGGTCCTGTGCTGAAGCGGCGCGATAGAACAGCAACACCACTAACGACAGCAGAAGAACGCGCATAAGTTCACCTGGCCGAAAATCGAATTCTCCTTGTGCTGGAAGACATGTGTCAAGCACCTTGCTCCATGTTTCCTCCGTGCTCTGTGTGTCCTCTGTGGTTTGCTACTGCACAATCCATCCCAGTAGACCCGAAACCGCGATCACCCAGGCGGAATTGGTTCGAAAGCGCAATAACACCGCCGCGCTACCAAGAAAAATGGCGATCGTGCGCCAATCCACGATAGCCGCTCGACCCAGTTGCCACCCGACTACCACCATCAGGGCTAATGACCCTACAACCACACCGTCGAGCATGGCAGCAGCCAGGGCGGACTGCCGAATTTTAGAAAGCAGCGGTCCGCTAATGGCCACCAGAATAAATCCGGGCAGAAATATCGCCACGGTCGCCAGAACTGCGCCACGCACCCCCGCAACCAGGTAGCCGATGAACGTTGCCGTGGTAAATACGGGACCCGGCGTGAACTGGCCCACCGCGACCGCATCAATCAGTTGTTTTTCCGTTAGCCAATGCAGATGATCAATGAATTCTTCCCTGAGAAAAGCCAGCAACACATACCCGCTTCCAAATACTACCGAGCCGATTTTGAAGAATGATAGAAACAAGCGGACAAAACTGACCGGAGCAGTCAAAGCCGCGGCCGCTAGCAACAAGCAATTCTTCGGAGCAAGCATTAAGGCCAGGCTCTTTCTTCTCTTCAGCAATTCACGCGCGGCAGAAGCCACTGCCCCTAACGCTAAAACCGTCAGTGGCGGAATTCCCTCAGCATTCAGCACAACGCAAACCACGCCAATCACCACGAGAAAGCTTGTTTTCGCCGCGGTACGACTAAGCGACCATAGAGCCTGCACGATAATTGCGATCACCGCCGGCTTTATCCCGTAAAGAATTCCCGCCACTCGAGGCAGTGAGCCGAAACGAACGTAGGCCGCAGCAATCAAGGCAACCAGAACCGCCGCCGGAATAATGAAACAGCAGCCCGCGACGATCAGCCCAGCCCAACCACGCTTGGAATGCCCGATGAAGATTGCCACTTCCGTCGAACTCGGGCCGGGTATCAAGCTTGCGGCCGCGAGTCTGTCAAGGAATTCGGCTTCCGAAATCCATCCCCGTTTGCGCACAAACTCGTTTTCCATCATGGCAATGTGCGCGGCAGGTCCGCCAAACGCAGTGGTTCCCAACTGCAGGAAAACGAGCGCAAGCTCCACTAGCGATACCTGCTTGCCCGCCGCAGTTGGTGCAGTAGGCGTGTTCATCGTGGACAGGGTATCCGAAGCCGTGCGGCTGTGAAACCCATGATTTCAGTTAATCTATAGGACCATCTGAAACTTGAAGGTGCTTTTCAGCATCTTTGATGGGAATCCTGCCGTACTGTTTCACCGAAGGATAGCCAATGCCTGCGGAGCAACAACACGCGACGCCAGCGTCCAATCCGTGGTTAATTGCCGTTTCGGTGATGCTGGCCACATTCATGGAGGTGCTCGATACCTCCATCGCTGCAGTAGCTTTGCCTTACATCGCGGGGAGCCTCTCCGCGAGCAACGACGAAGCCACGTGGGTGCTCACCAGTTATCTGGTCGCAAATGCTGTGGTACTTCCTGCCAGCACCTGGTTTTCCCTTAAATTTGGCCGGAAGCGCTTTCTGGTTACCTGTATCGTCATCTTTACAGTTTCCTCTTTTATGTGCGGCGCAGCGCCAAGCTTGCCGATCATTCTGATCGCGCGGGCCGTGCAAGGGGCGGGCGGAGGCGCACTGCAACCGCTTTCACAGTCGATTCTGCTGGAGAGTTTTCCTGCCGATAAACGCGGTCTCGCTCTCGCGGTATTCGCTCTGGGCGTGGTTGTCGCTCCCGTTCTCGGTCCAACCCTTGGCGGCTGGCTGACGGACACCTACTCATGGCGATGGGCGTTCTACATCAACATTCCCATCGGAATCTTCGCTATCTTCATGATCCTTCGTTATGTGGAGGATCCCCCCTATATCAAGAATGCTCAGCCGGGAAAAATCGACGGCATCGGCCTGGGCTTGCTCGCGGTTTGGCTCGGATGCTTGCAGGTGATTCTTGACAAGGGCCAGGAGGACGACTGGTTCGGCGCCACCTGGATTCGCTGGGCCGCACTCGTGCTCGTGGTGTGCTTCATCGCTTTTCTGGTTCGCGAGTTCACCCATAAAAAGCCGCTGGTTGATTTGCGTGTGTTTCGGCACCGCAACTTCGCCTTGGGCTGTTTGTTGATCGGTATCTTCGGCGCGGCGCTCTATGGCCTGGTTACGTTATTGCCACTCTTTTACCAGGAGCTGCTGGGCTACACCGCGCTTGCTGCAGGCTGGGCGGTAGCCCCGCGTGGCATTGGGGCGATCCTGGCCATGCCGATTATTGGAGTCCTCACCGCAAAAATCGATAACCGCTGGCTGATCGTTTCTGGATTTCTGCTGTTTGCCATCAGCGGCTTGTGGTTCGGTGAGGCTTATCTCGGGGTGTCGCAGTGGACCTTCCTTTGGGCGATCGTCATCAGTGGCTTCGGTTCCGGTTGCGTCTTCGTGCCCCTGTCGGCCACAACTGTGGCAGGTCTTCCTAACGAGGAAATCGGAAATGCCAGTGGGCTGTATAACCTGCTACGAAATATTGGCGCCAGCATCGGGATCTCTGTGGTGAACACTCTTGTCGTGCGTCATGAACAATTGCACCGGACCGAACTCGTGCACAACGTCACGCCGGGACGGGTCTCGTTCTTCGATCAGCTGCACGGGACGCAGCAGTTCCTGCACGCTCAAGGAGCTTCGATAGCCGACGCCCTCAAACAAGCGTATGGCTTGATCAATGCCACTCTGAACGCGCAGGCGCGGCTCTGGTCCTATGTGGATGATTTCCGATACATGGCGCTGGCGTGTTTTGGGTGCATTCCTATCGTTCTGATGCTGAGGAAAACGGTCGGCAAGGGTGGAATCAGCGCTGGACATTGAGCGCGACATCCAGCAGCCATTCCGATTTTCTCCTCGCCTGCTGAGCAACGCATCCGCTAAGCTTGCATCTGAACCCTGCAAATTTCTACAGCCATGAAAGCTGCTGTCCTGTCCTCGCCAGCAAGCATTACGAGTCGTCCGCTGCAGATCGAAGACGCGCCCAGTCCGCGGCTCACGCCTGGTCACGTGCTTTTGCGCGTTCGCGCCTGCGGAGTCTGCCGCACCGATTTGCATATCGTAGAAGGTGAATTGCCGGTTCGCTATGAGCGAATTATTCCCGGTCATCAGATCGTCGGCGAAATCATCGAGGGTGGCAGGCCAGATCTCCCGCAGGGTATGCGTGTCGGTGTCTCCTGGATCGGTGGCACGGACGGCACATGCTGGTATTGCCAGCACGGCCTCGAAAACCTTTGCGATTCCCCAACCTTCACCGGCTACACCGTGAACGGCGGCTATGCGGAATGTGCTTCGGCTCGCGCTGATTTTGTCTTCCCGCTGCCCGAGTCAATTGACGATCTCCACGCAGCTCCACTGCTTTGCGCGGGCATCATTGGCTTTCGCAGCTTGCGGGTCGCCGGAGTTCAGCGCGGCGAACGCGTCGGTCTGTTCGGCTTCGGCGCATCGGCGCATCTGGTAATTCACGTTCTGAACCACTGGCGATGCAAAACCTATGTTTCCAGCCGGGGAGAATCTCATC
>JAFAGX010000588.1 GCA_019237515.1 Acidobacteriaceae bacterium | reverse complement strand
CGAGCGCCGCGACCGCAGCATCCTGTTCTGGAAATCGTTGCCAGTTTCCGATGTCAGTATCGTGCTTGCAAAAGCAAGCGTTCCCCTGATTGTTCTGCCGCTGATCACGATTGCGGTCACGATTGCCATGCACGTGATAATGCTGCTTATGAGCGCGATTGTGCTGCCGGCCAGCGGCATGAGTGTGGCCTCGGTGTGGAGAGAAGTATCAATCTTTCAGATGTGGGGTATGTTGGCCTATCACCTCTTCCTGGCGCATGCGATATGGCCTCTTCCCGTTTATTGCTGGCTGATATTGGTCTCTGGCTGGGTGCGCCGCGCAACATTGTTATGGGCCGCCTTGCCAGTAATCGCAATCGGCGGTATCGAGAAACTCGTATTCCACACGTCGCATTTCGTCGCCATCGTAGGCCACCGCCTGGTCGGCGGAGGAGCGCCAGCCGAGATCACTTCAGGCGAGATGTTTCCAACCGGTCCCATGACACATCTGACGCCCCTTCGATATCTGTCCGCGCCGCCACTGTGGCTTGGGCTCGCACTGGCGGCTGTGTTCCTCGTCGCAGCAGTGCGCATGCGCTGCTATCGTGGCCCAATCTAGATGCGCGCATCTAAATTTGTCTGATGGAGGATCCAGAATGTCACGAGAACGCGCGCTACAATTCGCCCTCGTGGTTATCGGGCTGCTTTTCACCGCCGCGATCTATCCGGTCGCCTCGATCCTCTGGAACCGCGACCAGGCCGGCTACACCGACGCCATGATGGGAGCCATTTACATCACTCTTGGTATTTTATTGCTGCTCTCAGTGCGGAATCCATGGGCACACCGCAGCCTGATTGCCTTCGCCGCATGGTCGAGTTTCGCTCACGCGTTTGTGATGGCAATTATGGGACTACGCGACGCCAGCGCTCGCCAGGATCACCTTCTCGGCGTAGCAATATTCACAGCCGTCGGTTTACCCCTGCTTGTGCTTCGTCCAAGCCGGCCACCGATAACTGAATCCTAGTGACTGACGGTACTGAATTGCATCGGTGATTCCGAACATAATTAGCCGCTACGGAAAAGTGAAAACAGCAGGGCGCCAAAGCCTGCGCCCTGCCGCGTCTTCGTTTCTACTGAATGGTGACCGCCACTACGCTGGAATGGCTGATAGCGCCTGATGTTCCAGTGACCATCAAGTTAACCTGGGTTCCAGCGGGATTCATTGACTTGTTGCTCGAACCTCCGCCGCATCCCAACGCGAACAGTGAAACCAGAATGACCAGAGCGAGGCTCAGCCACAGAACACTCTTACGAGTAAACAGCTTCTTTCTCCGGCCAACCAAGACCGTCCCAAGCACTCCGAAGCCGGGTAGAAGCGTGCTCATCGCGCTCACTACGTAGCCTGTCGGCGGCGGCGTGGACGCTGCCATTATCGTCAAGGTCGATGACGCAGTGCTTGATCCCGGGGAGATGCTGTTTGAACTGAACGCGCAATTCAAACCCGCCGGAGCGGAACAGGAGAGCGCAATTGGCCCGTTAAATCCACCCACGGCGCTCGCACTGACCATCACAGTCGCTGACCCTCCCTGCGCCACAGTCGCACTCTGGGAAGATAGGCTCAGCGAGAAATCAGGACTTCCCACCGTCGCTGCCGGAACAATGCTGGCGAACACAGCCGTGGTACTTCCTCCTGAAGGAAAGTTGGGCTGATTGCTGCCCCCAGCAGTGATATAAAGCGTGCCGGAATCCCCCGAAGATCCACCGCCACCGAATGTCAGGTCCCAAAGCCCTGGATTACTCAGAGCCTTTCCGGAACTATCACTGAGTTGACCAAGAAATTTCCCGGTCGTGTCGAACGCGTTGATTGTGCCGTCGCCAAAATTTCCGATCAGAATTGCATTCGGAAAAGCTCCGAAGCCCGCCGGTGCTGCGACTATGCCCCATGGTGCATTCAACTTCCCGCCCGCCACGAAAGTACTCACAAAGTTGCCATTGCTATCGAAAATGTCAACCTGCCCCAAACCTGCGCCGGGTTGCGAATCGTGCTTCGCGGCGTCCTGCATCGCATATGCAACAAATACTTGGTTCCCAATCACGCTGATACCGTGTGGGGCCAAGCCGGCAGCGAGGTGCGGATCGGTAAAGGAGCCACTTAACGATGTCAGAGTGAAATTCCGATCCAGCACGTCCACCTTGCCGCTATTGAAATTCGCGGCTAGGAGAAAGGTGCCATTGAGCACAGCCATGCCTTTGTAGACTGCGCCGCTGGCGGAGTTATCGAACGCGACCGATGCGGTGTTGCTCGCGCCCGTCCACACCGCGAAGATCCCGTCTTCGGTGTCGTAAATGAATTGACCACCGCCGAAGTAGCTGCCGTTGCCGTTTGCGACAACGCCGGTCGGACAACCGGGGCTGCAATTGCCGTTAGGATTGTGTGAAGCGCCGGGAATGGTCACCACCAGCCCCATATCTTTGTTTCCTTGCGCGTCATACAGAGTAGACGTACCGCCATTGTTGTTAGCGATCCAGAAGTCCTGTCCCGCGACGAATGCCACACCCCATGGGTTCGATAATTGTGAGTCGGTCGTATGGGCTACACCCGATACGTTCGACACCAGGTTGGTCTGCTTATAAGCATTTTGCTGTCCCCACATCAATGCAGGAATTGCGAGCAGACCGATAAACAAGCTCAAAGCTATTTTTTTCATTTTCCTCGTCCTTTTCGTTTTGAAGAGGTGTGCGCTGCTTTTTCGAGCTAGCTTTGGACACCTAGTGATTGGATCGAGGAGAGGCTAGTTTTGTTGGGCTTCACTTGTAATTTGATTGTCAAGTTATTGCTGTGCAGTGGGGATAATTCTTGACCTGGCTGAGTCATGACGCGCGCACGACCACGGTCATCCCGAGTAGCCTGCACATTTACCAGCAGGCCGAGGGATCTGGCGTGCAGTGTGATTGAATTCGACGTGGATTCGCGAACTCCTGAAGCCGAATCACCTTAATTGTCCGATGACCTCGCGATCACGTAAGTGAGTCAGTTCAGTGATTGCAAAAAACTGAGCGCGGCCGAGAAATTTCCGGTGGCATTCCCCGTGCCGCGCTGGACCTTGTTGCCACGAACTTCGCTTTACCGATGCTTAATAAAACTGCCGCTCTGCAGTTCGGAAACAGCTTGCCGTAATTCCTCCTGCGTGTTCATGACGATGGGCCCGTACCAGGCAACCGGTTCCTCGATCGGCTTACCCGAGACCAGCAGGAAACGGATTCCCTCCGGTCCAGCCTGCACCGTGATTTCATCGCCGCGATCAAACAAGACTAAGGAATGGTTGCCGACGTCGTATCGCGCCGGCGCATTCGGATCAGCAGCTTGCTCGGTCAGGACCGCACGCGCATCCGAAGCGTCGCGAAACGTGCCTGCCCCCGCGAACACATAGGCGAATGCATTTCTGGTGGTCTCTACTTTCAGCCGCTTGCGTTGGCCTGCCGGTACAGAGATGTCCAGATAGTTCGGATCCGCCGCGACCCCCTCAACCGATCCCCTTTTGCCCCAGAACTCCCCGCATACCACCCGTACCCGCGTTCCGTCATCATCAGTGACTTCAGGAATTTCGCTAGACGGAATATCCTGATAACGGGGATCAGTCATCTTTAATGACGACGGCAGGTTTGCCCACAATTGGAACCCGTGCATTCTGCCCTTGGCATCGCCTTTCGGCATCTCTTGATGCAGAATGCCGCTTCCCGCGGTCATCCACTGCACATCGCCCGCCGTCATCTTTCCTTTGTTGCCCAGGCTATCGCCATGCTCGACACTTCCCGCTAGCACGTATGTGATCGTCTCGATCCCCCGGTGTGGATGCCAGGGAAATCCGGCCCGGTAGTCATCGGGATTATCGCTGCGAAAATCGTCTAGAAGCAGAAACGGATCGAAGTCTTTGGTTTTCCCGAAGCCAAAGGCGCGTTGCAACTTGACACCGGCGCCTTCGATCGTTGGCTTCGGTTGAATAATCTGCCTGATTGGTCTAAGTGACATAGTTGTTTTCCTCTCTCCGCACGGCGTTCAAAATCGCGGTGCGGAGTGAATTACTTAGGCTCTCACGAACTGAACATCCAGAGTGATGGTTACCTCGTCGCCGACCAGGATTCCACCGGTTTCAAGCGCCGCGTTCCAGGTCAGCCCAAAATCCTTTCGATTGATTTTGGTCGTAGCGGAGACACCAATTCGCGTGTTGCCCCATGGATCTTTGCTTGGCGGCGTCGGTCCTTCTACCGAAAACGTAACTTTGCGAGTCACGCCATGGATCGTTAGGTCCCCTTCTACCGCCAGTTCGCCCTCGCCTGCGGTGCTAATGCGAGTGGACTTGAATGATAGCGTCGGAAATTTCTCCACATCGAAGAAATCGGCGCTTTTTAGGTGCGCGTCGCGCTGCGGATCGCGCGTTTCGATGGACGAGGCATCGATCACTGCCTCAATTCGAGACTTCGTGTGGTCGGCTTCGTTTCGAACCAATGTTCCAGAAAGCTTTGAAAAATTCCCTTTCACGTTCGAGATCATCATGTGCTTCACTTTGAACTCGGCCGAAGTATGAGCAGGGTCAAGGTTCCAGGTACTCGTTGAAGTTTGCGGTACAGCCACTGTCGCCATGGTAGTTCTCCTTTCTGCTTACTTTAGATGCGTTACCACGATATTCGTTGCAACAAATAAAGGAGAGTAAAAAATTAGCCGACTCCAATCCGCATGGCAGCCATCAAGTCAGCCAACGCCCGAATCTGCGCTTTGCCCAAATGGCCCAACTGTTTGCGATGCATCTCTTGGACGGGCTCATCAAGGCGGCCTACCAGCCTGAGTCCCTCTGGCGTGATCCGCGTCATTACCGTTCGCCGGTCGCCAGTTTCCCGGCTGCGCGAGATTAGTTCCCGTTTTTCTAATCGGTCCAGCAAGCGGGTGACGTCGGGATCACGTGTAATCATGCGGTTAGCAATCTCCCCGCACGCTAATCCGTCTGGCGCGCCACGCAGAATCCGCAGTACGTTGTATTGCGTGGCGGACAAGCCCTCCGTCTTGAGCACCTGGGCGGGGCCGCGCGCCAGCAGATCACATGTGCGCATCAGGTCCAAAAACACACCTTCTTCTAGAGATGGGGCGCCGCGCCTCTTGTTTACGGAGTGAGAACGTTCAGTCACGGCCTCATATTATTCGTTGTAACGAATACTGTCAAGACGCCCAATTCGCTGGCGGCCAGTCGCAGCGGCGTGCGGTGTACTTTGCGCTGTTTTCACGTATGGCAGATTACCGTTTTGGAGCATTACTGCACCGTCAATGCAACATTGACGCTCTGTGTCAGGGAGCCCGAAGTGCCAGTAACCACAACGTTGTAATTCCCGACAGGCGTCCCCGGAGCACCACCAGTGCTCGGTGTCGAAGAACTGCCGCCTCCGCAGCCTGTCACGAGTGCAATCATGACAATCAGTACCAGATATCTGCCTACTCTGCGGCTGTGAGCCTCAGATCTCACAAAAGTTACGAGAAGGAATGCCAATGACAGCGCGTACGCGAGTAACAGTTTGGTCTTATTCGGGACAAGCAATGTCACAGTAGAAGCCGTGGATGTTACGGTCAGGGTAGACGTCACACCTGGTGTGATTGACGTAGGGTTAAACGAACAACCAAGTTTGGCATTCGATGGAACGGAGCAGGTCAGCGAAAGAACACCAGCAAAGCCATTCTGAGGTACTGCCGAAATCGTGTATCTAGCCGAACTGCCTGAGTTGACTGAAGCCGAGTTTGGGGAAACCCCAAGACTAAAACCTGATATCTGACTTGGCGGAACTGTAATAAGCGTCACTGTCGTAGTGTGCGAGATCGCGCCTGAGGTGGCGGAGATGTTCACGTCAAACGTGCCCGCTGGTGTTACCCCGGTGGTTGCGATCGTAAGAGTCGAGGCAACTGGGGCACTGCCAAGTGTTATTGACGATGGATTAAACGAACAAGTAGCTCCTGCCGGCAGACCGGTGCAGCTTGTCGGAGAAAAATTGATTGTACCTGTCAAACCGTTCGACGGAGTGATCGTGACTGTGGAAGTGGCTGAAGCTCCGGAAGAGATTGACGCCGGCGAAAATGCCGTCGCTGCAATACTAAAATCCGCAATGGCAGCGGAATTCAACAGACCATAGACCAGCAACTGGTTGGAGAAAGTAGCCAGATAGACCTTACCATTTGCAATGGTGGGCGGCACGAACTTGGCATAGTTGCCCACGTCGTCGCGGTTAGCATTCATCTTGCTGTCCCAAAGCTCAGCCGAGAGATCAGCGGCATCGAAAGCCCGGAGGATGCCAGGAACAATGCCGCGATTGGCGTCGCCCGAATAGGGGCTGGATGCCCACAGGATGCCTGTACCCACTGTCATCCCGTTGGACGACACAGAAAGTGGCGAACTGTTGGAATAGCCAGCGGCGCTAGTCATCATACTTTTGCTAGCAGGGCTGGTCACGAAGGAACTGCCGTTA
>JAFAGX010000222.1 GCA_019237515.1 Acidobacteriaceae bacterium | reverse complement strand
TTATGTGCAAATAATTGATTTCAGATGGTGTTCGTTGCTGATGAAACCGCTGAGGTGCGACAACTCTTAATCAGTTGATCAGTTCGACGATTAAAGCCGTTGTTGTAGTGAGCACGCGGGGCTCATGATGTGTAATGACTAATTAGGCAGTTCCGAAGGCGAATCAGAACTTTTAAATAGCGCCCGTCGGGGACGCCAATTCTCTTGGCAAATTTAGTCTCTCATGGCACACCTGGAAGAACTCTCTGCCAACTTTGTGGCTTCAGACCGTCCCTGCTCCTAATCGCTGACGATCGTCTGATTTCCCTGTGAACTTAATCAGTCTGGCACGGTTTGTGACCCACGTCACATCACAACGTGAGCCAACCCACAGCGAGTTGGTGATGCCTGCCGCCAGAATGTCCCCCAAGTTTTCGCAACCAAAAGCTAGTCGGAAAACCCAAAATTCATTTGCAAATAGAAGCTGGTCACAAAGGAGCTTCATGATGATAAGAGTGGCGTTATTTTTGCTTAGGCCCGTAATTATCCTGGTTTTAGTACTGCTCGCGCTCAATCCACCGCGGGCATTGGGCGTACCGAGTTATGCACGACAAACCGGTTTGGCATGCAGCGGCTGTCACTACAACCCTCCCGAACTTAACCCGGCCGGGCGAAGATTCAAGCTGCTCGGTTACGTGGACAGAGGCGATCTGGTTCCAGTGGTCAAGTCGAACGCAGCGAAAGAGCACGCTCCCCTCGATCTGCTGGCTTCGCTGCCGCTTTCTGTGATGGTCGAGGCTTCGTTCACCTCAACTAAGTCAAGCATTCCCGGGACCCAGAATGGCAGTTTCGAGTTTCCTCAAGACATCGCCCTGTTCCTTTCGGGGGCTTGGACAAGCCACGTCGGCAGCTTTCTCCAGGTAACGTACGATACGCAGAAGAATCATTTCAACGCTGACAATACCGACATTCGCTACGCGAACAAGACCAAAGTGGCTGACAAGGAGTTCGTGTGGGGACTGGATCTTAACAATAATCCCACCGTCGAGGATCTTTGGAACAGTACGCCCGCGTGGGGTTATCCATGGATCGCGAGTGATTTTGCCCCGACTCCAACCGCCGGTCCGGTGGTAAACGGTCATCTTGCGCAGGACGTGGCCGGATTCGGCGCTTATGGGATGTGGAACAACCACCTTTACCTCGATTTCGCGGGCTACCGCTCCGAACACGTCAATGGTTCTCAGCCGAATCCGGGCACAACTTTTGCCTATAACATTCGTGGCCTTGCTCCATACTGGCGCGCGGCATGGCAGAGCGGAACAGCAACCACGCAGTGGGAAGTGGGCACGTATGGAATCCACATGCAATCCTCGCCCAACACAATTGCCGGCCTCAAGGATTCGTACACAGACTGGGCGATTGACACGCAAATCGACCAGACGTTGTTCAGGCGGGACGTACTTTCGTTCCGCGCCAGCTACATCCGCGAAAATTCTGATTTGCTCGCCAGCTTCAGTTCCGGTGCCGCAAGTCTCAAAAATAACCACCTCAACACTGTCTTGGCTAATGCCGAATGGCATTTTGGCAACCGTTACTCGGCCACTTTCGGTTGGTTCGATACCAGTGGCACGGTTAACCCTTTGTTTTATACCGCGACTGCTGTGAGTGGCAGTGCCAACGGCAATCCGAAGAGCGACGGCTACATCGCCAACTTCTCCTTCTGGCCATGGCAGAATCTGCAACTCGCGGCGCAATACACAGGGTATACACGCTTCAATGGTGGCGGCACCAACTATGACGGTTCGGGTCGCAATGCGAATGGCAATAACACGATCTATCTGGACGCGAAATTTCTTTTTTAGAAGAAGCCAGCAGGTGATCAGGAGTGCAAAATTACAAGGAGAAAAACACAATGAAATGCAAGGGATTGATCTTGACCGTGCTGATGAGCGGATCGCTGAGCGCAGCATGGGCCGGAGATATTGAAGGGAAAGTCAGCGGAATGAAAGGCAAGTCGGTGGTGTATGTCGATACGATCGCCGGAAAGACTTTTCCCGCGCCGAAAGACCATCCGGTGATGGATCAAAAGGGACTGCTCTTCGAGCCGCACATTATGGCGGTACAGCAAGGCACCACAGTCGATTTCTTGAATAGTGACAACGTGCAACACAACGTCTTCTGGCAGTCCGTTGGTAGTGACAAAAAAGCAGGCCACAACCTCGGTACCTGGCCCAAAGGCGAGAAGCGTTCCTTTACGTTCGATAAGGCCGGAGTCGCGCCGCTGCTTTGCAACGTACACCCAGAGATGGCCGGGTATCTCGTCGTTAGCCCAACGCCGTACTTTGCCGAAAGCGATGAGAGCGGTAATTACAAAATCAAAGATATTCCCGATGGCAGCTACACGCTCGCGGTCTGGCATGAAGGTGCCAAGAATCAATCCAAACCGGTCACTGTCGCCGGCAATACGAAAGCCGATTTCACAGTGAGCAAGTGAGCCCTGGGAGTGGAACGCGCACCCACTCCTCCCTTTTACACAAGCTTAACCGGTGGAACACATCACAAATGCTACGGCGCTACAAAGATAAAAAAGTCGACGGCGACTGGCTGAACACGAATTTTCCGTGCATGATGGCCTGCCCCGCGCACACCAATGCCGGACGTTACGTCGCACTGATAGCAGAAGGACGATTCGAAGAGGCGTATCGTTTCGCCCGCCAGCCGAATCCACTCGCTTCAATCTGTGGCCGTGTTTGTGCGCATCCTTGTGAATCCGCATGTCGACGAGGTGAAATTGACCGGCCCATTTCCATACGCGCGTTGAAACGCTTCTTGACCGAACGTTATGGGCCGGAGTCGAAGCGAGCGATCAATGTGAACCAAGATCGGCTCGCTGCGAAGCTGCCCTACAAAGTTGCTGTTGTCGGCGGCGGTCCCGTTGGTCTCTCGGCGGCGCATGATCTGGCGCTGATGGGCTATTCGGTCACGATCTTTGAGGCCGCTCCGGTGGCCGGTGGGATGCTGTATCTCGGGATTCCGGAATATCGCCTGCCTCGGGATGTCGTCGAGGCGCAAGTACGCGAGATCCTGGAAACCGGCGACATCACACTCAAACTAAACCATGCCGCGGGGCGAGACTTTGCCATTTCCGATCTGCGCCATCAAGGATTCGACGCCGTTCTGATTTCCGTTGGTGCGCACCGCAGCCGCGATCTCAGCATTCCCGGCGTTGATCTGGACGGCGTGCACAAGGGCATCGATTTCCTCCTGAATGTAAATCTTGGTTACAAGTTCACGATCGGGAAAAAAGTAATCGTCATTGGTGGCGGAAACGTTGCCATGGACGTGGCGCGATCTGCAGCCCGAGAAGTAGTCCGCCAGCACGTCGCAGGCGTAGAGGAGGCTACTCCATCGCAAGAGAACGTCTCCGCGGTTGCCACGCGTGAAATGGTCGATATTTCGCTTTCTGCCCTGCGCTTGGGTGCGCGCGAGGTCAATATTGTTTGTCTCGAGCGCCGCGATGAAATGCCTGCGGCTCTCGAAGAGATCGAAGAGGCCGAAGCCGAAGGCATCAAGCTCTTCCCAGGCCGCGGCCCGAAGCGAATCGTCGGTCGGGATGGCAAAGTTACTGCGCTTGAGACGCTGAACACAAAATGGGTTTTCGATCAGAACCGCCGGTTCAACCCGGCCTTTTATGAAGGCAGCGAGAGCCAGTTGGAATGCGACACCATCATCATGGCGATCGGCCAGGCGCCGCGGCTGGATTTCCTGAAGCCTGAAGACAAAGTTGACATTTCTCCGCGTGGGTTGATTGCGGTCAATCCGCAGACGCTTATGACTTCCGCCGCGGGCGTGTTTGCCGGTGGCGATTGCGTATTCGGGCCACGACTCATCATCGACAGCGTCGCAGATGGCAAGCGTGCTGCCGTGGGAATTGACGAATACCTGCGTGGCCAAAAACATCCTGAGCCGATTGTGGAAGTTGAAATCCTGCGCCGCCATGCCATGCCGCTCGATTTTCTCGATATCAACCGCCAGTCCGTCCCGATGCTGCCGTTGGAGCGCCGTACGGGAGTGACTGAAGTTGAGGTCGGCTATGACGCGCAGGCCGCTATTGAAGAAGCACAGCGCTGCCTGCACTGCTGGGTGAACACCGTTTTCGAAGGATATGAAGAGGATGGCACTTTGTGCATTCTCTGCGGCGGCTGCGTGGATGTGTGCCCGGAGAACTGCCTGGAACTCGTTACTCTCGACCGCATTCAATTCACCGATGACACCGTACAGCACATTCGCGACAACCAGGAATGCTTTGGTGTGGAACTGAATGAGGTGGCGGCTGACGAGTTAGGAATTGTCACCGGCTCCGCCATGCTTAAGGACGAAACTCGCTGCATCCGTTGCGGTCTGTGCGCCATGCGTTGTCCTGTGGGGACAATCACCATGGAGTCCTACAACTTTATTCCAACTGAGACTACCGGACTGATTTCGATCGCGGCGATAGATGCGTCGGCGCGGCCAAAAGCGGAAACGGCGGCGAAATAAGGCAGAAACTATGGCCGAAGAAAAAGAGCAACAGCCGGACGTCAAGGAATTCGACCGACGCAGTTTCTTTATGAAGCTTGGGCTGGGCTCGCTGAGCATCGCAACGGCGGGCACGGCAGTGTTTGCTTACCAGTTTCTCTCGCCCAATGTTTTGTACGAACCGTCTCCCGTCATCAATGCAGGCAAGCCGGAAAGCTATCCGTTGGATTCGGTCACGTTGGATGTGAACTCGGGCATTTACATCATTCATGCAAAGGAAGGTTTTTTCTCACTATCAGCAGTCTGTACACATCTGGGTTGTCTGACCGCATGGAAACCGGAACTCGGCATTGTTGCCTGCCCATGCCATGGAAGCAAGTTCAAACGAGACGGAGAAAAGATTGAAGGGCCGGCGCCCAGGCCATTGCCGTGGTATCGCGTATGGCTGAGCGATGAAGGCGATCTGATGGTCGATCGCTCTGCGACCGTTCGTTCCCAACAGTTCCTGAGAGTGTAGAGATGTCAACTAGCGCAAATTATTTCGATCAGCTTCGCAAGACAAGGGTCTGGAGATCCATTTTCCGGAGCGGCACGGGAAGCAGCACACTGCATCGTTCCCTGGTGATCCAGCAAGATGTTTTTCTACACCTTTTCCCGACTAAGGTTCGCCGCCGCATGTTGAGTTTCAGCGTGACCTGGTACTTGGGGACTCTGACATTCGGAACATTTCTCATCCTTGTCACAACCGGAATTCTGCTCATGTTGTATTACCACCCGTCGGTTCCACAGGCTTATGCCGACACTAAAGATCTCCAGTTCGTTGTGTCGTCAGGATTGTTTCTGCGCAATCTACATCGCTGGTCGGCACATGCGATGGTTTTTCTTGTTTTTGCCCACATGTTCAAAGTGTTTTATCGCGGGGCGTATCGCCCGCCGCGTGAATTCAACTGGGTGATCGGGGTGATTTTGCTGCTGATTACGCTGTTGCTCAGTTACACCGGGTACCTGTTGCCTTGGGATCAGCTTGCCTACTGGGCCATTACCGTAGGATCCAATATTGCGTCAGCCGTTCCAGTATTCGGGGACAAGGTTCATTTTCTCCTGTTGGGTGGCAACCTGGTAAATGCCAACGCTCTCCTCCGGTTTTACGTTCTGCACTGCATGATCCTTCCACTCACGGCGATTTTCTTCATTGCGATCCATTTCTGGCGTATTCGCAAAGATGGGGGCCTGTACGTGCACGGAAGCGAGTCTAGCCAGTCCGCCACGAAGGAGGAGCGATGAGTGACTCCAAGGACTTCGTAACCGGCGTGAGTTCAAATGCTAAGAAAGAACCTCGCCGGGTTGTCTTCGTAACTCGGCGCACCTCGCCGCAAGTAAGAGTCGCGGATGATGAAGTAGTACAGACATTTCCGGAAGTTTTCTTCCGCACTGCCGTGGCCATCGAGGTGTTGGCAATCCTGCTGGTCGGAATCGCGCTGCTGTTTAACGCTCCGCTGGAGGGAATTGCAGATCCCTCGCATACGCCGAATCCGGCAAAAGCGCCTTGGTATTTCCTCGGGCTCCAAGAGATGTTGCATTATTTTCCGCCTGTCGTTGCCGGAGTGCTGATCCCCACCCTGGTCGTTCTCGCATTGATTGTGATTCCTTATTTCAATATCAACATCGAAGCGGAAGGCCTTTTTACGAAGAATCGCGCCCAACGATTTCTGTTGTTTTGTGCCATTGCCGCTGCTCTTTCAATTTTCCTGATCATGTTTGATGTTTACGTGGCGCTGGTGCCCACTCTAATCGTGATTGCTTTCATGCTGGTTGCAGCGCGAGGTTCAACAAATTCGGGATCTGCATTTCGCCGATATCTTTCAGCAAGACCGCTTTCTTTTTGGATCATGAGTTGGTTTTTATTTGAGCTGATTGTCCTGACCACCGTTGGCACGTTCTTCCGTGGCCCGGGGTGGTCATGGGTTTGGCCCTGGAGAGCCTAAGTGCCGAGTCCGAGCAAAAACCGAGCGACCTTTTTCAGCGATCCCGTGCGCAGATTCGGAATCACCAGCGTGGTTCTGTTAATCCTGCTTGCCATTGCGCCGGCAAAGAATCATTTCAGCGAATGGCGGCACTATCAGAATTCTTATCTTGCCATGATTCGCGGTCGCGGTGATGCGGTCACTCTTCAGCGCCACTTCCAGAGTGGAATCCAACAAATATGGCATCCCGAACTTGGGGCTGTGGATCGCTGCACCAGTTGCCACGTGGGACTAAAAGAAGCCAGTTTGACCGATGTATCCGCGCAGCCATTTCGGCGGCATCCCATCGTGCCACATAACATCGAGCAGTTTGGTTGCGTGATGTGCCATCGCGGACAAGGAGTCGCAACCACGGTGGAGGAAGCGCACAGCAGCACCTTGGCGTGGGAACAACCGTTGCTGCCCGCGCGCTACATTGAATCGTCATGCGGACAATGCCATCGCGCGCCTCTCACCGGAACTCCGCAGTTGAACGAAGGCCGTAAGCTGCTGGCATCTTCGGGATGTGTGCACTGCCACAACATCAAATTGCCCGAGGGTGGCACGCTGCAAGCAACCGATGATCCTCCATCTCTTGTCCACATCGGTGATAAGACCAACCGGGAATGGATCTTCGCCTGGCTGAAGGATCCGCAGGCTTACGCCGTATCGGCACGAATGCCCAACTTTAAATTGAGCGATGATGAAGCCCGCGACATCTCAGGA
>JAFAGX010000583.1 GCA_019237515.1 Acidobacteriaceae bacterium | reverse complement strand
ATCAATTGCGTGAAACGCCCATCGCTGCGCAAGTGCTCGAAATCCGGGTCTTTGTACACATCGTCAATGCCCTTATAGCCTTCTTCCATGGCCCGCTTCAGATATTCGATGGATCTATCACTATCTCCCTGCTTGGCGAAAAGTTTTGCAAGAACGAATTCGAAGTGTGCGCGATCCTCAGGCGAGGCCATTTGTGCTGAGATCCCGGTGTGCGAGGTGCGTTCAAAGACCGTAGGATCGAGCCGCACAGCTTCCATGTAGGCTCCAGTTGCCTTTTCAAACTCTTTCTTTGAAAAGTACGCCGCACCGAGATTGCTATAGTACGACGCTGAATCAGGCCGAAATTTCAGCGCGGTTTCATATTGCTTGACGGCATTTGCATACTTCTTTTGCAGATACCAAATGACTCCCAAGTTGTTGTGCGCGTCTGCAAACTGGTGATCAAAATGAATGGCGCGGTCAAAATCTTTCCTGGCATCTTTGTAATGCTGTAGCAACAGCTCGGTAATTCCGATCTTGTTCCATATCGGGCTGTTCTTCGGAGCTTTTCTCTCCGCTGCCTGGTAATAATCCAGCGCGTCGAGATACGCCTTCTCCGAGCGCAGTTCATCGCCTCGTTTTTCGAGTTCGTCACTGGAACTGCTGGCCGACGGTGCCTCCGCATGCCTCATCGGTGGAGGGATAACTTGCACCAACTCCGGGTTACCTTGAGCATTAAGGGATTGCAGAGAGAGAAAAAGGAAAATCAGCAACGGGCAGAAACTACGACGATACATAAGCTCACCTCCCACAAGGCGAACTATCCAGCGCCACCAGCCTCCAGCGTAGCCTTACTGAGGACTATTCGTATTCTCCGCTGGCGGTTTTGGCGGAGGATTAGACGGTTTGTCATCTTTAAAGATACCCGCAATTTTGCCAAAAAAACCCTTTTTCTTTTTGCCATCGTCAGCCGTATCCTGGCCAGCAGGCGCTTGGGTACCCGGCTGAGTTGTTGCATTAGCACCCGGCGGTGGAAGCGGCTTCTCATTGCCAATGCCCAGGATTCTCGAGAAAAATCCTTTTATTCCATTGCTTTGGTCGCAAGTTGTGGTCGGCTCAGTCCCGGTAATGAATGCCGCGGTGTAGGTTTCGGGGCAAGCAGGGGTGGCTAGAAGGTTGGTTGACTTATCGAGTTGGACGTCAACTACGCCCGTTGGTTGAGAGAACGGCTGCATATCGGCGTACTGCGGCAAGGCGGATGCACTCTTCATAAAATCCGCCCAGATGGGTGCTGCAGTCTGCGCGCCACTCAGGTGAAGGTCGCTGTAGTCATCGAATCCGACCCACACCACGCAAAGAATATTGCTGGTGTAGCCGGCAAACCAGCCGTCATGAGAGCTGCCGGTCTTCCCTGCCGCCGGCGCCTCGAAGCCCCGGCCACGAACCGCGGAGAAGCCGAGCCCATTGTTGATCACCGACTCCATCATGTCTGTCATGACGTAGGCCACACGAGGATCCAGAACATCCCGGTGATCTGGCTTCATTTCGGTAACAACATCGCCTTCAGCATTTCGAACTGAATTAAGCAGGATCGGCGAGATGCGTGTTCCGCCGTTAGCAAAGACGGTATAAGCGGCAGCCATTTCTAAAGGCGTTGCGTCGTACGCTCCCAGTGCCATCGCGGGAGTTGCCTTCACGGAAGTGATTCCTGCCGCTTTGGCCAAATCAGCGACTTTGTCGTACCCCACTTCTTGCGCGAGTTGCACCGTGGCATTGTTCAACGACATAGCCAGTGCATAGCGAGCGGTCACTTCCCCGTGGTATTCCTCTTTGTAGTTTCGTGGTTCGTAGATGGAGTCGCCATAGGCAAAAGTGCTGGGTTGATCATCCACCATTGAAGCAGGTGTAAATACCGGATTCGCGCCATTAACCCCGGTGTTGATTGCAGCTGCGTAGACGAAGGGCTTAAAAATGGAACCGGTAGGCCGCTTCGCGACCGCGTGATCCAGCTGGCTGAATCCGTAATTGCGCCCCCCGACGAGTGCCAGCACCTCGCCTGTGTGCGGATCGATTGCGACCAGTGCTACTTGTGCCTGTGGGCCAGGCTCAACTTTGGTTTCGTACTTACCTTTGGCAATCTTGATGCGCTTGGTGCGCCGCTTCGTAACCTGCTCGTCTACCAGTTTCATGCCGGCATCGACAGCGTGCGCGGCAGCCCTCTGCAGATCGGGGTCAAGAGTGGTGTAAATCCGATAGGACTGCTCGTTCAGTTCCCGTTCGCTGAACTTGCTGATAAGGCTGTCTCGAACCAGATCGACAAAGTAAGGCGCATCGCTGGCCTCGACATTTGGGGGTGCGAGTTTCAGTGGCGTTGCTTTCGCCTTATCCGCTTCGGCTCGGGTGATGGCATGAGTTTCCACCATGCTGTCTAGCACCACATTGCGCCGTTCCAGAGCACGCTCGGGATGTCGATAGGGAGAGAGATAACTTGGCCGCTGGATGATGCCGGCTAACAATGCCGCTTCCGGCAACGAAATGTCCTTCAAATCCTTATCAAAGTAGGCTCGTGCGGCCTGCGCAAATCCGCTGATGGTAAAAGATCCGCGTTGGCCGAGATCGACCCAGTTGCCGTAAAACTCAAAAATCTGCTGTTTGCTGAACTTTTGCTCCATCTCTTCAGCAATAAGCATCTCGGTCAACTTCCGCCGAATCGTCTTTTGGGGCGTGAGAAAGAAGCCACGCGAAAGCTGCATCGTAAGCGTAGACCCGCCTTGCTCATGCCGTTCATGCCAGAAATCGATCCACGCAGCTTCAGCCATGCGCACGAAATTGACGCCGCCGTGCTGGAAGAAACGGCGGTCCTCAATCGCCAGGACGGCATCGATCATGACTTTCGGAATCTGGTCGTACTTAACGACCTGTCGTTTTGCACGTTGCTCAACATCAAAGGCGGTCACGATCTGCGGTTCAAGTCCATACGCCTGCAAAGGTCCCGATTTGCCGCTGATGCTAGTTACCTTTCCGTCTTGAATGCGAATGGTGGCAGGTTCGGGACTGTGGTAAGACTGGGCGCCGGGCTTGATCTCAATGCCACCGTTCACCAACCGGTACGTTCCTAACGCGGAACTCGCGTCCGAAGAATACCCCGCACGCTGCAGTTGCGCGGCAATCTCCCGGGCGGTGGCGGCCTCGCCGACTTCGACCGATTTCGGTCTTGCATAAATCCGCGCCGAACTGCTGAAAACTTGCCCGCGAAAGCGTTGCTCGATAATGCGGTCGTACTTGATGTAGTAATAGGAAAACCAGGCGCTTATCCCGATTCCGAGAATCACAAAGAGCAGCAGCGCAATGCGCACTACCGGATCGCCGGAGAACGACCGCCCGCCAGCTTTTCCACTGTGAGATGTGTTCGGGATCTTTATTTTGATGGCCACGTTGAGCTGGCGGATTCCACCGCGAAAACTTCGAATCCAGAGTTACTTAATGAGATGACGGGAGCACACACTATGTTTGCCAGACTACTCTCGACCCCGCCGCCCGGCATCGATCAATTATCTCCGCCCTGAGAACATTTTGGCAGCCTGATGACCATTCTAAATCAACCTCGAAAGGCGCGGTTCAGAAGGGGCTTTTGTTGTCAGTGGAGGGATCGAAGTGCAAATCCATGGGATATCCCGGCAGGTCCACGTGCACAATGTATGGCGCTTCGATGAGCAATGAACCGGTCCCAGTGTTGCCACGGCGCTGTACTTTGATCTGGTCTTTGGTTAGAGGGATTTCAAGGTCCTGCGCCTTCTTGAACACTGTCGATTGGATGTCAGCTTCCGGTTTAGTCGTGTATGTCTGCAGCGTGGCTTCAGTCTTGATTGTGTCCTGAAATTCGTAGTTGGCGTAGTAGACAGGGATTACTGCGGCGCCAACGTAACAGACAGCTACGATGACCAAAAGGCCGAAAGTTAGTTTCACTACGCCCATCACCCGCTCCCGAATGCGGCGCTGCTGTTAGCGACAATGGCTACGCCGGCAGCAGAGCACCGAAATGCTCTGCTATTGCGGCGATGCTAACATCCTGCACCTGGTGAGTCGAGCGATGAACCACCTCTACGGTACCTTCGGTAACCTTTTTGCCGACCGTGACACGAAAGGGTATGCCCACCAGGTCAGCGTCTTTGAACTTGACCCCTGGCCTTTCGTCCCTGTCGTCTAGTAACACATCGAACCTGGCCGCTTGCAACCTGTGGGTAATCTCAACCGCGGTGTTCAGCAACTTCTCGTCGGATACATTCGTGGGGGTGACAACAATAGCAAACGGTGCAATTTGCGGTGGCAGCCAGAAACCGTTCTGGTCATTACTTTGTTCAACCGCGGCAGTCAAAATGCGTTCGATGCCGATTCCGTAGCTGCCCATGATGGGTGTGATCTCTTTACCGTTACGATCGAGCACGCGCGCACCCATCGACTCCGAATACTTGTAGCCCAGCTTGAAAATATGGCCAATTTCCACTGCAGCATCGATGCGCAATGGACTTCCGCACTTGGGGCAACCCTCTCCGGCTTCAACATTGCGGATGTCGGCGTCAACCGTGTACCTAAAATCGCGACCCGGCGTTACATTCTTGAAGTGGTAATCGAGCTTATTGGCGCCACAGATCATATTGGCGCGGCCCTCGAGCGCCTTGTCCAGCACCGTAACAACGCTGTCACTCTCTGTTATGGCTTCTTTAGATAAAGACTGGCGCACCTTAAGCCCGACCGGGCCAATAAATCCGCCTGGGCCGCTGAAGTATTTCTGCACTTCCTCGGGATGCATGGGACGCAAATCGCCTGCGCCAAGTACGGTTAGCAACTTAACCTCATTGACTGTGTGGTCTCCGCGCAGGAAAACGGCTACAGGAATCTCCGCGCTTTCCACGCTGCGTGATGGATCAAGTACCTTTTCGGCCATCGCGCGACTAGCGACTTTTCGCGCCATGTACGCGACCACCTTGATGTCCTGCTTGGGAGAAATCTTCAGAAATTCGGCGATATCGGCAATCGCTCCCTTCCCGGGCGTGTAGATTTCCAGCGGCTTGCCATCCCCTTCCGGGGCAAGATCCTGAACTGGGTCGACCTTCGAGGTCGCTTTTTCCAGGTTCGCGGCGTAATGGCAATTGTCGCAACTGACGAGTTTGTCTTCTCCCGCGGCCGCGCGCACCGCGAATTCGTGGGACTCCGTTCCACCCATTGATCCCGAGTGTGCCTCGATAATGGCGTATTTCAGCCCGCACCGATCGAAAATTCGACAGTAAGCGTCGTAATGCTTTTTGTACGAAACATCGAGTCCGGCC
>JAFAGX010000197.1 GCA_019237515.1 Acidobacteriaceae bacterium | reverse complement strand
ATTTCTTGAGCAGTTCTATGGCCTTGGCATCAGCCGCGGTTTCTTCTTCGGGGCTGTTCCGGAAGCCGAGGTTCTGATAAGTCGCCTGATCGGAGAACAGCATGCGGTCGGTGAAAGCGAATTTGCTACCGAGATTATGGCCCAAAGCGATGTGCGCCAGTTCATGCGAGAGCACCATCGCCAAGCAAGCCTCGTCGGGAAGTACGTCGACCAATCCGCGACTGACGACAATCGTATTGCCCACGCTGAAGGTCTCTAGTGGAGATGTGAGCATGGTGCGGGTGCGCACCTGGCCGGGAAGATCGAGATTGTTGGTGATCATCAGATTGTTAACCACGGTCAGTAGAATCTTGTCGACATCGCCGGAGGGTGCGAGCAAGCCGGCCGATTCCAAGCGCTGAATCACATTGTCTTCTGCCTGCTGTTGCCATTGACGCTGGGCAGCGAGTGGGGACGGGTCGGCAGCCGCGACGCTTTCATCTTTCACGGAGTCGACTGTAATTTGGGCCAGTTCGTTCTCCTGAGATTTTTTCTTGATGTCGTAACCCCAAATGCGGCTTTGCGCTTTGAATGCGAGCTTGTCTTTCGAGCCGTAGCTGAAATCGCCTTCCTCGCTGTAAATATAAGCCGGCAGCCAGTAGCCGGGGATCAGGTTCAAGCGCCAGCTGTCCATGTGAAAAAAGTAGGCGTCCTTGGGACGCGGTTCGTAGGTGCCGTTCAGGCGAACGATGTTGAAGTCCTGGTCTTCGACCCAGATCCGGCCAACAAAGCGTCCTTTGCCTGCATTCTTTTTCGGGGTGACATCAAAGACCAGGCAGCGCACATCCCCCAGGAACTCGCGGCGGCTAAATTTGAAGTCGTAGTGAGCTCGGTCAAACTCCTCACGATCAGCGAAAATCATCCAGGAAAAACCCATCGGGTCATATTCCAGCTTGAAGAGCTTGCCGACTCCACCTAAGAGGGCCTTTTCGAAGCTTTCATTTTTGGAAAGATAATCGCGGCGCTCGACTGTGCTGGAAAGATCAAGCCGTCCGAGAAAATAGTGATCATCTTTTGGAACCGCACCGAGTTCAGGGTCGCGCTTAAGATTCTGCAGATAGGTTTCGACCAGCGGTGTTCGTGTACGGAGGAAGCTCATCAGCGCGTGCTCGCGTTGGATCATACGATCGACCACCTGGTCGAGCGTTAGAGGCGAGGAAGCAGCTGGTTTCGGAGCTGGCGCTGGCGTAACTTCGGCGGCCGGCTGGGCTTTTGGTTGCTGAGCGACACTTCCCGCTTCTTGCTGTGCGATGCCTGCGGTTGTCATCAACGCCACGGCAACTACCACGAATTTCCAGTTCTTCATGTGTTTCGCTCTCTCTTTTTTGGCAAAGTTCTCAATACGCGAGCTGAAATATCACGTGTACGATCGAAGTGGAATCCACCGCGGATCCGTTACGCAGCGCCGGTTTGAACTGCATTTTGCTAGCCGCTGCGACCGCAGCCTCATCCAAGCCATGGCCTAACCCGCGCACCACACGATTGACGTGCAGCTGCCCATTGGCACCAAACATGACTTCCAATAAGACTTCTCCTTCAATCTTGAGTTGGCGGGCCTCGTCAGTGTAAGCGGGGTTAGGCTTGGAAGTGATTTCGACCGGAGTGGTCGGTGGGCCATCATCGATGTGCTGCTTGGTTGTGTGGCCGAGTTCCTGCGCTCCGAAGCCGGCACTCTGCACGGCGCCGCTGTTGTTGCGTCCATCTCCTATCGCGACGCCATTTCCGAACCCGGCGCTCGCAATGACCCCTTGCACTCCCTTGGAGCCGCCACTTCCGTTACCTTTGCCTGCGCCTGGAGGCAAATCGAAAGAACCGAGACTCGCGGAAGCGAGATGCGAATTTTCTTTGCCGGCACCAGGTAGGCCGTTCGGATCACCAAAACCGCCCGTTTGCACCTTCTGAATTGGGGCACTTACTGTTGCTGGAGCCGAGTTGCCAAACGTACCCGTGTACACGACTTTCGGAACGACTACCTTGGCAGGCTGCAACTGGGGCGCCTTGAATTCCGCTTCAATCTTTGGAGGCTCAGGCAACTTCTTAGGCTGAGCGATGACTTCCTTGGGCACTACCAGCTTTGGTGGTGTTACCGGCACCGGAAGCCTGATTGGTGCGGGAGTGGGCTTCTGCACTTCAACCTTCATCGGTGTTGGTTCAGGTGCAGGGGGTGGAACCAGTTCCGTGATCTCGGTTCGCCGGAATTGCAGGGTATCGGGAAAAACGAGCCTGAGACCGAGAAGAAAAAGAAGTAAAAGAATTTCGAGGCCGTAGCTGGCGGCGAAATTGCGCCAATTGCGCTTGCGCTCGGGCAGCAGGCCCAGAGTCAAGTTGTCAGGCATAGCTATTCCAACTCCCGAAGGAACCCGCGCTCCGGGGAGGCTCGCGTGCGGGTAACCCCAAGGTACGAGAGACGGATTTATGCGTAAACGTGACTACTGCCCGTGTCCTTCGGTAACCACGGATGTTTGAACCAGGGAAAACTGCGGAGGCGAGGTCTAGGCAGTGCGCCGCCGGGCGAAAGCGTAAAAGACTGGCACGCCCGCCAGAATGACCAGACAACCCAGGGCTGAATTTCGGAGATTATCGGTGAAGGTGTAGTAAAGCAGGACGGCCGAAGCGAGCACGAAGAGAGTCGGAACGATTGGGTATCCCCAAACCCGATAGGGGCGGCGAGCCTGCGGTTCGTGGTGGCGAAAAATGAAGATCGTGCTAGCCGCGATCATATAAAAGAGCCATTCCGCAAAAATCGCCAGCGAGAAAAACTGCCGAAAATTGCCCCCGAGCAGCAGGAGAGCGATGGCGAGCACGGCCTGAACGATGATGGCGACCGAAGGCGTATGGTATCGAGGATGCACTTCGGCGAGAGCGGAAAAGAAGTAGCGATCGCGAGCCAACGCGAAGGGCACGCGCGCCCCGCTCATGGTGGTGCCATTCAGAGTCACGAGCATCGACAGAGCCATTGCTGCGGAAACGATGGCTGCTCCAGCTGGCCCAATCACGAGGCCTATGGCATCTGAGGCAACGCGTGCCGACGTGGCAATTGCATTTGCTGGAAGCACGTATTGAACTGCGGCATTCACCAGCATGTACAAGGCGCCGACGGCGGCAACGCCAACGATCAATGCAATCGGAATGTTGCGTTCCGGTTCGCGAATCTCTTCGGAAACCATATTGAGATCGTTCCATCCGTCATAAGCCCAAAGCGCAGCAACCAGCGCCGCCATAAATCCCGCGACACCACCCTTTGCTGCCGAATATTGTCCCGCGAAATGGCTCCAGTTACCCGCGTTGTAAGTAAATCCTATGAAGACGATCGCGAGGATAATCGCGACCTTTAGCAGGGTAAAGATGAGTTGGAATTCTCCCGCCTTCCGGATCCCGATGTAATTCAAAAGGGAGATCAGCAGGGTGGCAGCGATGGCGACGAACTGGCCGTACGTGACTGGCCCGACTGCGTGGCGGGAGAAAAAACCGAAAATCGAAAATGTGCCGAGGATTCGGACCAGACCCGTGGTGATGGTTGCGATAGATGCAGGTTTTGCGATGAGGAACCAGGTCCAGGCGTATAGAAAGCCGGCGAGTGGCCCATAAGCATCGCGGACATACACATATTCGCCGCCCGCCTGCGGCTTCATCGCGCCGAGCTCGGCGTAAGTAAGCGCGCCGAAAAACGACAGCAGGCCTCCGACCAGCCAGACAACATACACCACCTTCGCCGAGCCGACCGCCTGCATCATTTCCGCGGGGACAAGAAAAATACCACTACCGATGATGGTGCCGACGACGATCGAGCATGCCTCTCCCACGCCTAGTGCGCGAAGCAAATGGGAACGAGGCTCGCTGGTTCGCGCAGAGGTCTCCATAAGGATGAAAGAGTATAAGCGAATTGGACATGGTGACGCTGGGATGTGATGAAGCCGAGGAATCTACTCTCGGCAGGCGCTGCAACAGCAGGTTTCTCGACTTCGCAAATCGTCCGCAACGGACGATTCTGCAGCGCTCGATGACAAGGGATTGGATACTCAGTCAATTCGGAGCGCTGAGCTGTCCCGAAAGGCTCTACTCCTTTCCCGGGACCCAATAAGACTCTTCTCGCAAATATTCTTTTTGAAAACCGACGCGTCGCAAGATGCCTTTGACGTGTTCGATCATCTCTGGATTGCCACACAGATAGGAAACCGTGTTCGATCCATTCAGTCCCCACATATCTGCGTATTTGCGCATGACATCATCCACGCGCCCAGTCTCACCCATCCAGGATGTGTCCTCCCATGGGCGGCTCACGGTAGGAACATATTGCAGCCATGAAAACTCAGTGGCGACTTTTTGCAACTCAGGGCAATAACCAAATTCATCTGAGTGACTGGCGCCGTTGAGCAAAAACAATTTGTGTTCGCCGGAAAATTTGTTCTCCCTCGATTGTTTCTGCAGAGCACGCGCATAGCTCACGAACGGCGCCACGCCTGTAACTGTACAAACGAGAAGATGATTGGTTCGCCCGCTATGAGTATCTAGCGTGAAGCGGCCCTTGGCAGACTTCCGCACAAGCAGTTCATCCCCGAGTTGAAGGTTGTAAAGGCGAGGAGTCATTTCGCCACCGGGAACCAGTTCCAGAAAGAATTCGACCTCACCTTCGAAGGGGGCTGAAGCGATCGAGTAGGGACGTTCGTAACGCTTTCCGTCAGCATCGTGCACACACAGGGTTGCGTATTGTCCGGGACTGAACTTGAAATCTCCGTCGATATGAAGACGCACCGTCCAGAGGGTCGGACCCAAATCGACGCGCTGTGCGACCTTGGCGCGATAGAACTTGTCGTCGAACGCGCTCATGGCGTACCTCAGTTCTCAGGGGATGAGTGCGCGTGAGGCTAGTGTAATGGAATGGAGTGACTTCGGGATATCTCTTCTTTTTTCGGGTGGTGCTTCAATTTCATCCCGTCTTACAGAGGTTCATTCCGAGGCCCCGCGCACTCACTAGCGGGGCGAGAAATCTCGCGGGAAGAAATGGGGCTGCGGCGGCACGCAAGATCCCTCGCCGCCTGAAGAACAGCTTTACTCGGGATGATACCCCTTGCAAGATTCAAACCGAGCCAGACCCTCTTTGGCGACAGGAATTTGTCCGAAATTCCTCGATTGGAATCTCATCTATTCCGGCAACCAGGAAGCGGCGATGACGCGGGTCAATGAAGAAGCCGACCCACCGAGCCGTGTGACGGGCCGAGAATGAACCGTCGTAAGACGTGTGGGAACCCTCCGCGACCCTTTAGGCGTCTCCGCTTGGCGGAGCATGGCACACCGGATCTAAGTAACGAGTCGGGCCCCCGTTCATTCAGGTGTTGGTTCAAAAATCGGTTACCGCCATCACCAACGAAGCAGGTCGGCTTTCATTTGTGGATGCTAGGCAAAGTCGGAAAGTTTCGCAAGTGGGGCGCCCGAAATAGTTGGAACTCCGCTTGCCAGCAACTTTGGTTACCCGGCGCGGCGTTCGTCATCAAGCGCTTCGTCGAGCGCATCGGAAAGTGTGTGAGCGCGCTTCAGATATTCGACCGCACCCTCGTCCTGATTCCGCTTGATGAGATGGTATTCGTCGGCGATGTTCAATGCCGCCAGCACAGCGACCCGAACCGTGTCTACGGTATGAGTCTGTTCGGCGACAGCGCGCATCTTGGCATCCACGTACTCAGCCAATTTCAGGATATATTGGGGATCGGGGCCGGAGAGATTATAGCCCTGGTCGAAGATTTCCACGCGAACGCTGCTATTGCTGCGCTGGGGTTGCGTTTGCTTGCTGGGCGCTGCCATTATCCGTTGCTCCTGATTTCACGTCTTGTGGATCCCGAATATCGTTCCAGTAGGGGGACAATCCCTCACTGGCTAAAGCCCACTCGGGATGACAAACTTAACTTGCGGCCTGCTGTTCTGCGAGATGATCGATCTGTTGCAGCATCTTCTCCACTCGATCGCGAACTTGTTCGCGATCGCGCCGCAACTGGACCATCTCACGTCGCAGGCTGTCGAGTTCATCGTCGCGCTCTTGTAATTGCTCACGCAATCGCTTGACGTCGCGCTCGGCGACCGAGCGTGCCTGCTGGGCCGTCTTGAAGGACTCAATCATGCGATAAACCTTGTCCTCGAGCATGCGAAAATCGTCCGCCTTCACCTGAGCCGGTGTTTCTTCCGCTATTTTTAGAGACATAGTTGGAATACCTGGGAACTAGGTTGAGGGCAGTATATCGCAGATTATGAATAGGAAAGGAGGCACGCTTCTCGCCCGCAATACAAAGTCTGCATCTCGACCTAAATCACTGAATCAAATACCATATTGCTGGGCCACTCTGGCGGATTCAGCTTCCTGGCCGGGATGTTCAGAATCGGATAGACCAGCTTCTCACGCTCTGATACATAACCCGCACTGATTCTCGACAAGAGGAACTCCGTTTTACCGAGCTTCCGGAATTCTTATGTGGATTGTTCGACTCGCTTTACGGCGTCCTTACACATTTATCGTGGTCGCGGTGCTGCTACTGATCTTAGGGCCAATTGTCATTCTACGCACCCCCACCGACATCTTCCCGAACATTAATATCCCGGTTGTCAGCGTGCTTTGGAGCTATGACGGCTTTGACGCCGAGCAGATGGCAAACCGTATCGTGAGCATTACAGAACGTGCGCTGACCACGACGGTTGACAACATTCAGCACATCGAGTCGCAGTCGCTCACTGGCAAGGCGGTGGTCAAAATATTCTTTCAGCCCAACGCCAGCATTGATAAGGCCATTGCCCAGGTGACAGCCATCTCGCAAACGCAGTTGAGGCAATTGCCGCCTGGAATCACTCCTCCCCTGGTGATTACCTACAATGCTTCAAGTGTCCCCATTCTTCAGCTCGCGCTGTCCGGAAAATTGCTCTCCGAGCAACAATTATTCGATTACGGTGTGAACTTCATTCGTACCCGCCTGGTTACGATCCCGGGAACAGCAATTCCCTGGCCTTATGGTGGCAAGATCCGGCAGGTTCAGGTTGACCTGAATACCGCTGCCTTGCAGTCGAAAGGACTTTCGCCTCTGGATGTGGTGAATGCCATCAGCGCGCAGAACATCATCCTGCCATCGGGGACATCCAAGATTGGACAATTTGAATATAACGTAGATATCAACAGCGCTCCAGAGACGATTCGCCAACTCAACCAGATTCCGATCAAAACGGTGGGCAACACGACGATCTACATTCACGACGTCGCCTGGGTGCGCGATGGGTATCCGCCACAAACGAACATCGTGCGTGTGAATGGGCAACGGGCTTCGTTGCTGAGCGTTTTGAAAACTGGCAATGCATCCACGCTGGATATCATTTCCGGCATCAAGGGCGTGCTGCCGGCGATTGCCGCCACATTGCCGCCAGAGCTGCAGATAAAACCGTTGGCCGACCAGTCGCTGTTTGTGCGCGCATCGATTAACGGTGTGATCAAGGAAGCTAGTATTGCCGCTTGTTTGACCGGATTGATGATTCTGATTTTTCTGGGAAACTGGCGTAGCACGCTGATCATCGCAGTTTCGATTCCGCTTTCCATCCTCACTTCTATCATCGTCATGAGTGCGCTGGGCGAAACGATCAACATTATGACGCTCGGCGGTTTGGCGCTGGCGGTAGGAATTCTGGTGGACGACGCGACGGTGGAGATCGAGAATATCAATCGCAATCTGGCGCAAGGAAAAGAGGTCGAGCACGCAATCCTAGATGGCGCGCAGCAGATCGCGGTGCCTGCATTCGTCTCCACGCTATGCATTTGCATCGTGTTCGTGCCCATGTTTTTCCTGACAGGAGTCGCACGATATCTGTTCGTTCCCTTGGCCGAAGCAGTTTGCTTCGCCATGTTGGCTTCGTATCTCCTCTCGCGAACGCTGGTTCCAACGATGGCCAAGTACCTGTTGCGAGGTCATGAAGATGAGCTGCAGGCGGCCGCCCAGAGTCGCAATCCGTTGGTTCATTGGCAGCTTCGGTTCGAGCATGCGTTCGAGCGTTTTCGTGAGCGCTATCACGATCTGCTTCAGGGGTGTCTGCGGCACCGCCGCATTTTCTTGTTGTCGTTTGTAGCGGCGTGTCTTGCGTCTCTGGTTATTCTGATTCCCTGGCTTGGGCAGGATTTCTTTCCGGCTGTGGACAGTGGACAATTCCGGATGCACTTGCGCGCACGGACTGGAACGCGAATTGAAGAGACTGCACGGCTATGCGATTTGATCGAACAATCGATGCGGCAGCAGATCCCACCTGATCAGCTCGATACCATCATTGACACTATCGGCCTGCCCTACAGCACCATCAATCTCTCTTACAGTACCTCGGCGCCGATTGGTCCGGCGGATGCGGACATCCTGGTTAGCTTGAAAGAGGGACATGCTTCGACTGCGAAGTACATTCACGATCTGCGGCTTCGGCTGGGTAGGGACTATCCGGGAACTACATTCTCTTTTCCTCCCGCGGATATCGTAAGCCAAATTTTGAATTTCGGATTACCATCGCCGATCGACATTCAGGTGGTGGGAAACAATCTTGGCGTCAATCGCGAGTTCGCCAATCAGTTGCTTTCCCGTGTTCGACAGATACCTGGCACGGTTGACTTGCGCATACAGCAGCCATTCGATCAGCCGTATTTGCACGTGAATGTCGATCGGACGAAAGCGCAACAAGTGGGCTACTCGGAACGCGACGTCGCCAATAATCTGTTGATTTCGCTAAGCGGCAGTTTCCAAACGACGCCGGAATTCTGGCTGGATCCAAGAAACGGAGTCGAGTACAGCATTGCTACGCAGACGCCTCAGTACCGTATCCAGTCGCTGCAGGATTTGGAGAATGTGCCGGTAACGGGACCAAGCAATGCCCAACCGCAGATTCTGACCAGCATCGCCGACATCCAGCGCGGAGTGGGAATGGCCACCGTCTCGCACTACAACATCGCTCCGGTGATCGATATTTACGGCTCAGTGCAGGGCCGTGATCTTGGGGCGGTCGCGCGCCAGATCAATCGCATCATCACGGACGCGAAAACGCACGCTCCACGAGGCACAGAGGTCATTGTACGCGGACAAATTGAGACGATGCGATCGTCGTACATCGGCTTATTGAGCGGACTAGTGTTTTCTATTTTGCTGATATACCTGCTGATCGTCGTCAATTTTCAGTCGTGGCTGGATCCGTTCATCATCATTTCTGCTCTGCCCGCAGCATTGGCTGGAATCGCGTGGATACTGTTCATCACCCATACGACATTGAGTGTTCCGGCGTTGACCGGTTCCATCATGTGTATGGGGGTAGCGACCGCGAACAGTATTCTGGTTGTGAGTTTCGCGAAGGAGGAAATGGCCGAAGGACGTGATCCACTCCTTTCAGCATTGAACGCCGGGTTCACCCGTTTTCGACCGGTGATCATGACCGCATTGGCCATGATCATCGGCATGGTTCCTATGGCATTGGGTTTGGGTGAAGGCGGTGAACAGAATGCGCCCCTGGGCAGAGCCGTGATCGGCGGCCTGCTGTTTGCCACGGTAGCGACGCTCTTCTTCGTTCCGGCTTTTTTCAGTTCGTTGCACGGGCGGAGGAATGTGGCCAAAGAGGTTCGTAAACATTAATTGGTTGGTACGAGTGAAATGTCATCTAAAGAGGTTCGTGACAGTGGACGGAGTCATTCATGAAAGTTGAGCAGCCGGACGAAGTCGAACGGCCGGTATTAAAGATCCAGAACCAAGGTTACGGGGCGCATCGTGAACAGCCGCGCAAGCGGCGTTGGTGGATTGCCGTCCTTGCGTTTGCCGCCGTTGTGGCTGTAATCGTCGGTGGCATTGTTCCGCGCAAGCGAGCAGAGGCCAGGCTGGAGCAAGAGACCGAGCAGATGGCAGTGCCAACCGTTTCGATCGTGCACGTGAAGCGTTCGGCTCCGGGTAACGAGGTGGTCCTTCCGGCCAACGTTCAGGCCTACATTGATTCACCGATTTATTCCCGAACCAATGGATATTTAACGAAGTGGTATGTAGATATTGGTGGTCATGCAAAGCGTGGCCAGTTGTTGGCGGAAATTGAAACCCCGGAAGTCGATCAGCAATTACGCCAGGCAAGCTCTGACCTCGCGACTTCGGAAGCGAATTTGAACCTGGCGAAAATCACCGCCGATCGCTACAGCGGCCTGTTGAAAACAGATTCGGTTTCCAAACAGGAAGCGGATAACGCGGAGGGCAATTATGCCGCGCAAAAAGCTACGGTCCAAGCCGCACAGGCGAACGTCAAACGCCTGGAAGAGCTGCAATCTTTTGAAAAAATCTATGCGCCGTTTGATGGTGTGATTACCTATCGCAACACCGATATCGGGCACCTGATCGATTCGGGAAGCGGAGGTGGCACGAGGACAGAACTCTTCCACATTGCGCAACCGGACAAGCTACGGGTATACGTAAACGTTCCGGAGACCTATGCCGCGAGCACCAAGGGGGGAATCGAAGCGGATCTTGTTGTTTCAGAGTATCCGGGGCGCCGTTTTCCCGGAACGATTGTCCGCACGGCCAATGCGATCGATCAGACTACCCGAACGTTGCTTGTAGAGATTCTCGTGAATAATCCGACTGGTACTTTGTTCAGTGGAGCTTATGCCGAGGCTCATTTCAAATTACCGAACGTGGGGTCATCGTTTATTTTGCCTGTCAATACGCTCCTGTTCCGGGCGGAGGGCCTGCGCATTGCGGCTGTCGACAACAACAGCCGTGCTGAACTGAAGCCGATCACCGTAGGTCATGATTACGGGACGGAAATCGAGGTGGTTGCTGGATTGGAGGGCGACGAATCGATCATCGTGAATCCGCCGGACTCCATCGTCTCCGGGGAACAGGTTCGCGTCATCAACCAACCGGCCGCAGAACCTAAAGGTGGCCGTCCAGCGGTGACGCCCGGTGAGCCAGGACGGTGATGGCCAAGTTCGAGCACTCCAAATCACTACTTTTCGCGGGATTGCTTTCGACCATTGCTGTGAGTCTATGCGGTTGTGCCGTCGGGCCGCGCTACTCGCGGCCACCGGCTCCAACTCCTCCCGAATTCAAAGAAACGCCTGCGAATTGGAAAGTGGCGCAACCCTCAAATCAAGTCTTGCGTGGAAGCTGGTGGGAGACTTATCAAGACGCCCAACTGAATGAACTCGAAGAGAAACTCAACGTGTCGAACCAGAGTCTTAAGGCCGCGCAAGCGCAGTTTGAGCAGGCGCGTGCCTTGCTTCGCTACTATCGAGCCGATCTGTATCCGACCATAGGCGCCCGCGTTTCGGCGACCCGCGAGCGGTTCTCGTCGCATCGACCGCTTGCGACATCGACCATCAGCGGCACAACCAATGACCTGATTGTCGCTGCTGACCTGTCCTATGAGCCCGATGTTTGGGGAAGAGTGCGAAGCAGTGTTGCGGCTTATCGGGCAAATGCCCAGACGAGTTTTGCGGATGTTCAGTCGGTCAGCTTGAGTGTGCACGCGGAGTTGGCGACGGACTACTTTCAAGCGCGTGAATTCGACGCCGAAGCGCAGTTGCTGGATTCAACGGTGGCGAGTTATGAGAAGGCGCTCCAACTCACGGAGAATCGTTACCAGGGCGGAGTCGCCTCAGCCGTAGATGTCGCCCAGGCTGAGACCCAGCTTGAGACTGCTCGGGCACAGGACATCGATGTGAAGACTGCCCGTACACAGTTTGAGCATGCAATCGCAGCTCTGATCGGTGTGCCTGCATCCAGCTTTACTTTGCAATTTGCAGCATTGAATGCGGTACCTCCTGTGATTCCACCGGGGTTGCCCTCCCAGTTGCTGGAAAGGCGCCCGGATATATCCGCAACCGAACGGCAAATGGCGGCGGCCAACGCGAATATCGGTGTAGCGCGCGCCGTGTATTTTCCACTCTTTAACTTTCCGCCTAATGCAGGATTTGAGAGCACGAGCATATCGAACTGGCTCACAGGTCCGAGCGGATTCGCGTCAGTTGGAATTTCGGCAGCGGTGACGGTCTTTGATGTTGGGCGTCGTCGCGCACTCACTGATGAGGCGCGTGCCTCTTACAACCAGGCGGCTGCGAATTATCAGCAGACCGTGCTCACGGCATATCAGGAAGTGGAAGACAATTTGGCAGAGTTGCGGCTGCTTGAGCAAGAGGCCGTGACGCAGGCAGCTGCGGTTTCAGCCGCCGAGCGATCTCTGGCATTGTCAGAAAACAGGTATAAGGGCGGCGTGACGAGCTACCTGGAAGTGACAACAGCCCAAGCTGTCGCGCTTTCGGACGAGCGTGTTGCGGTGCAGATAGCAGGCCGCCGCATGGTGGATAGTGTGCTTCTGATCAAAGCGCTGGGAGGCGGATTCGATGCCTCGAGTCTGTCCAACTTAAATCTGACGGCACGAACACCGTCCGGATCCGGATCGGCGAGCGCGTCACCCGGTCGGTGATGGGGTTCCTTCACGAACTGCGACAAACATGCAGATTCCTCCTCGTCCTCATCACGCACTCGCGGCTAAGGACGACTCGGAATGGCGAATCTGAAGCGTTTATCGGCTCGGCTGAAGCCGGGCCCTTTCAAAGATTGGCCACGACGGGCCTATGTCACCAAACTACTTTGCCGCGATGCGATGTTTGCGAAATGCGTGCAGGACGGCGGCGCTGCTGATCGAAAAGGCCGCGATCGCTCCTAGAGGCATCAGTTGGGCCACGGCAGGGCTCAGGCGAAGAAGATCGGAAAAGAGCGCCGCAATTGCGAATAGAACCCCCACAACGTTCAGCCAAAGCGGGGCATGTAGCGGTTGCGACTGCTCACGATTGTAGAAACGAAGTTGTAGAAGAACCGCCGCCAATCCGATGGCGGCCACGATCATAACGGCGATGGGACTATAGAAGGCGCCAGGCTTGGTGTAAATCACTACCACAGCGAGCAGCCCGCAGAGCACGCCAGAGGCAATCACAGTCCAGCGTCGAGGTTTTGATGCCTGCACTGCGGACGCTTCCGCCATGCCGCTCATTGTAGCCACAGTTGGCGCCGCATGCGAGTGCCACGGTGGCCACTATCTAATAAGGGAGGTTCGTCTGTAGCAGCCGGTGATCAGGCGGATGTGGTCCCCAGGCATGGTGTTCCTGACCCAGTTCACTGCTGTAGGGGCGCCGGAACCCACTCCGCGCTTTGTACGGTGCCACGCGTAACGGCATAGAGCACGAGTTCCACACGACTGGAAACTCCCACTTTGTCGAAGATACGAAAAAGATATTTCTTAATGGTGTTTTCAGTAAGTCCGAGTTCGCGCGCCACATCGCGGTTGGTCATGCCATCGGCAACCAGGGCGACGACCTGCTCTTCCCGTGCCGTGAGCAAGTGCAACCCCTTGTGGTTTACCACGCGCAAGGAAGGCACCTGTGTAAGGCTCTCAA
>JAFAGX010000191.1 GCA_019237515.1 Acidobacteriaceae bacterium | reverse complement strand
CAGGTGGTAGTGAAGAAGAAGTTCTCGCGGCCACAGCTGCTGGTTTACATGGCGAATCTGAAGGCGACGCTGGTGGGCATGGAAGCCTGTGCCGGAGCCCACTTCATTGGGGCGGCACTGCGTGAACAAGGCCACCAGGTGCGTCTGATTCCGGCTCAGTTCGTTAAGCCGTTTGTCAAATCCAACAAGAACGACTTCCTCGATGCCGAGGCCATTGCCGAAGCGGTGTCGCGCCAGAACATGCGCTTCGTTCCGATCAAGACCGAGGAGCAGCTCGATCTGCAGGCGCTACACCGAGTGCGGGATCGGCTGGTACACCGGCGGACGGGGCTCATCAACCAGATTCGTGGCTTTCTGCTGGAACGCGGCATCAGCTTTGCCAAAGGGCCGGCCAAACTCCGCAATCACATGGTCTGGATTCTGGAAGACGCAGAGCAGAGCCTTACCTGCCGCATGCGCAGTCTGTTGGATCATCTCTGGCAGGAGTGGAAGTGCCTGGACAGTGAGATTGAACACATCAGCGAAGAGATCGACGGGATCGCTCGTCAGGATGCTGCCTGCCAACGATTGCAGCAAATTCCCGGCGTAGGACCGTTGGTTTCGACCGCCACAGTAGCAGCCATCGGCAACGGAGCCGCCTTCCGCAAAGGTCGCGAGTTCGCCGCCTGGCTGGGGCTCATCCCGCGCCAGCATTCCACCGGCGGCAAGCCTCATCTGCTTGGCATCAGCAAACGCGGCAGCATTTATCTGCGCCGCATGTTCATTCATGGAGCGCGAGCTGTCCTGCTGCGTGTGAAGTACGACACCGGTCGGCTGGGACAGTGGGCCCATGAACTGGAACTCCGCGCACCGCGCAACAAAGTCGTCGTGGCGGTGGCCAACAAACTGGCGCGCATTGCCTGGGCAGTGCTGGCCAGAGGAAAGGATTATCGCAGCGCTCCGGCGATTGCGGCTGCTTAGTCAAAAAAAATGCGTCGTTCCCATCGAGTCTGCTGAGGAGAAAACAGGACGAAACAACAGTCAAACGGCGTGCTGGAGAACCTGCAGTGTTATGAGGTCGACACAGACCGTTCCCCTTATTAGGACCAGCGCGCGCGGATCATCATCGTGGCCAGAAGAGTCTTCTTCAACTAGAGGCCGGATACATTTGCGCAGACTGTGCTTCGCCTAGGAGTTTCCTCTTGCAGTTCGCCGGCGGACCATACAATAGCACTCAATGAGGGGTGTTGGCTAAGTTTGTGGCAGGACCTTTCGTCGACTCCACTCTTCAGCGGTGATTTCCCACAGCTCTGCTGGAAAGCGTCCTCCTACATAATTGCGCTCCATCTTCGCAATCAAACGCATGCGTTGCTTTTCAGAGATTCGACGCGACGCTTCATTCGGAACAGCCTTAGACACCCGCACTCGAGGGAATTCTAGGACGTTGAACCAAAAATCAGTGATCGTCTCGCAAGCCTCACTCATTAGCCCCTGTTTCTGCCAAGGAATTCCGAGCCAGAAACCCCGATTTTCGTCAGCTGAGCGCATTAACGAAATACTGCCAATCAGTTGATCTGGGTTCGATTTCAGCCGGAGTGTCCAGTGCCAAGCTTCTCCCCGTGCCATCGCTGGGAGCGCAATGTTGCGATAGTACGTCACCGCACCATCGGGCGGATATGGCCAGGGCACCGAGTTTGTAAGAAAGCGAACTATCTCCCACTGCGGAAATAGCACTTGGGTCTGTTGCGCGTCGCTCAATTCAAGCGGTCGTAGGCAGAGGCGGGATGTTTCAAGGGCTGTCAATCGTCAGACCGGGATCCAGGAAGTTTCTTAGCGAAAAACGGAGCTTAATTGATGATAAATCCCCATACACTCATTGACCCCTGTTTGCGGTTCTGAGTAGTGACACCAACAGTGAGCCATTTTCCGGCATCAAGAAAAGCCGCCCTGACGTCGGGCGGCCGTACTATTTCCGCAATTGAGGTAGTCGCTTACATTTTCGCTGGCGTGCTTTGAGTCGCCACACACTGCCATTCTCCGTTTGGCATCTTTACCCACGTGTCGGTCCAACGCTCGTGCATGTCAAAAGACTTACCCTCGGGATCGGTCCCCTTGCCTTTGAAACCTCCCGTTGCGATGCCCGTATTCCCAAAAACGGTCACCTTCACATCCTCGTACTCAGCACTGCTGTATTTTGTCTTTTTCACGACTGCAACCATTGCGGCTTTGTCGAGAACCTTGCCGTCACTTTGAGTATCCACGAATTTCTCGGCCAAGTGAGGAGCGATCAGGTCGGCATTGTTCGTTTGTTGCGATTTCAGCCATTTCTGTTCCAGGTCCGCCACGGCCTTCTCGGCGCCTCCGCCTTGCGCCCAGGCAGCACTCGCTAACAAAACCAGCCCGAGTGAACACCACATCAAGCTTCTTCTCATGGTTCTCTCCCCTTTCGTTGTTTGAGATTCAGCAGACTACTTTGGCGGGGCCATTGGATACCCCAGCGGCTGGAGGTGTCAAGCTTCATCACCGGGGCGAAGGAATTTCGCGGCGTTGAATACGATGCCGCTTGCACGCGAGATCCTGTTGCGCAGGAAAAGCGGCTCCCTTCGGGATGACGGCCACCCAGAAGATTCAAACTGCGTGCTGCGCAAACGGGCTCCTATGGTTTTTCCCGCAGCTTGTGGCTGTCACTGGCCCGCAGTTTCATGCCGTAAATTCTCTTAAGCTCCGCGATCTGCTGAAGCGTTTCTTTGCTGAATGGCGCCTTTCCCTCGAAAGCATGGAGGACAATGCCCTCTAACAAATCCCCCAACGAGAGGTCTTTCAATTCGGCGAGGGCCTTGAGCACTTTCACAAGGCTCTTCTCCATCCGAACCCCGGTTTGCACCCGTTCGACTTCAATCATGATTCCGAGTATACTACCAATGTACCATGGTAACAACTGAGAAGATCCCAACAGTCAGTTATGGTAGTGCCGCACTTTCGGATTGTGTCTTCGTTGCAGAATTCGAATCCTGTCGTTATCCGAAGGATCAGTTCCGCCATGCGGACCACATCCGCCTTGCCTGGATCTATTTGCGGGAAAACGATTATGCGATAGCCGAAGATCGAATGCGGCGCAGCATCCGGAGCTTTGCGCAGAACGCCGGAGCCGGACAGAAGTATCACGAAACCATGACCGTCGCCTGGATGCTCCTGGTGCGCATCGCCTCACATCTATCCGCCCGGATATCGAGCTTCGAGGAGTTCGCCCAAGCGCATTCATTGCTGCTCAACAAGGACGCAATTCTCGAGTTCTACTCACCTGAACGACTGAAGAGCGACAGCGCACGGTCTAGCTGGATTGAGCCGGATTTAAAAAGCCTTCCCACCGTCTAAATTCGAACGCCAGTCGCACGAGAGTCGTGCGCCGAAGCCGCAGTAGATGGTTACGCCTTAACATTTCTCTACAATCATTTGACAATCCCCTAACAATCAGACCGCACCCGCAATAACTCTCGCTAAATCTAACTGTTCATACAGTCCGAAAACTTTGTCGGAGTGGAGGTGTTTATGTGGATGAGGTCATGCGCGGTGTGCAAGGCTGTGCTGAGGAAACTGTCCTTGTCCGATTCGGTCCGTTGTGACTGCGGCTGGGAGTGGCAAGGGCACTCCACAGTATGCACGCGGTCGGCCGTGAGGGCGATATTAGAGGCGGGACTGTGGCCAAGATAATTGAGTTCTACATTCCGAGCACGTTTCGCAAGAGTGGAAAGTGGGTTCCACCGAAACAGCGCGGAAAAATCATCGAATTTATGTCCGAACCGAAGAAGACGGCGTGAGAGGACTCAGTCTGCTTCCGTTCCGGGATTCCGGGTGCCCCACCCTTCGCGCTTTCCGAAGGGTGGGATGAGTTATGCGGTGCCCCACTCTTGCCGAGACAGGGCCGGTTTTGATTACGCTCCCGGTGCGTGCAACACTCGGAACGTGCTGCCGCCGTTTGACCAGATCAGCACCAGCGCATCCTGCCCTTTGCCTACGCTGCTCAAAGCATCTTTCACTTGAGCCGCGTCCTGCACATCCTTGCGATTCACCTGCGTGATCACGTCGCCCTGACGCAGTCCCGCGTCATCAGCCGGACTGCCCGGCTTCACCTGTTCGACAACA
>JAFAGX010000145.1 GCA_019237515.1 Acidobacteriaceae bacterium | reverse complement strand
AACAACCAACTCATCTGGCGTGTGATTTACGGCAATACACGCGACGATGCCAAGCTGCGAGTCCAGGTGGACGCCAGCACCGGGGACTTTTTGCGAGTTGAGAAATAGAGCCTTACCGAAATCGAAGATCCCTCTGTGTACGCCGTGCCCTCCGTGGTCGAGAATTTTCTTTGCCACCATAATCAAAAACAAACGCCGCCCGAAATGAGCGGCGTCGCGGAAGATCATTCTCGATTAGCGGTGCCCACCTCCTCCGTGGGAACCACCGCCTCCCCCTCCATGCGATCCTCCGCCGCCATGGAAGCCTCCGCCACCTCCGCCACCGTGCGAACCTCCGCCGGAACTATGCGGAGCGGAGTAGCCACCGTGCCCTCCGTATGAGCCATAGGATGGCGCTCCGTAGTGTGACCCGCCAGAGGATCCATATCCACCGTAGTTGCGGCCGGAATAGCCGCCGTAAGCGCTATTACCTCCATAGGCCCGCGTGGAGTATCCGCCATACGAGCGGCTCGCGTTGCCGCCGCCGTAGGAGCGGTTCGAGTAGTTTCCACCGTACCCGCTGCCCGAATATGTGCGCTGCACCGGACCGCTCGGCCGAGGCACGGAACGCGTGCTCATCGTGGAGCGTGCTGTCGTCTCCGAAGGAGTGCGCGAGTTCAAGCCGCTGCTTGGCGGTCGCGGCACATTGTGATTCATCGCGATTTGCGTGTTCTCGCCTCTCGCGCCAACTGAAGACGACGGCCGCGGGACATTCGACGAGCCATTCGCGATCCGGCTGGGTGAATTCGCGCCGATGCTTTGCGGAGGCCGTGGCACATAACGCGCACCTGCCGTAGGCGTCCGTGCCGCTCCGATACCGGCGTTCGTATGCTCAGCCGGGCTCGCATTCGATCGGGCAACCGACGTGCCCACGTTGCGGCCAAACGAGCTTTCGCCAGCCCGTGTCATTGCCGTCCGCGATGCAGCAGGCGGCGTCATGCGACTGAACGTTGCGTGCGAGAACGCACCGGCCGAAGGTCTCGCCGCTGTTTCACCAGTTCGCCCTCCAAGCATCGCTTGCCGTGTGGGATTCGCTTCCACTCGACCCAAAGCCGACGCGCCTCGCAACTGATTAGCTGTAGGGTGAACTGAATTACCGCGAACCGGCAGTCCACGCTCAAGTCCATTGCGCGACATCGCTGTAACCGCTCCCGGCTTATTTGCGAAGCGCGGCATGGCAACTCCATTCCTGCCGTACAGCGACGACGTCGCTCCGTTGCGGAAATAATTGTTGGTGACGTTGTTGATGTTGGTGATCCGCGTGTTCGAGATATTCACGTTGCGGAAGTAGCCTCGACCGCCGTGATACCACGGGAAGAACGGCTCACCGAACCCGAGCGGGCACCAGCCGAATCCGCCGTGGAACCCGACTCCGAAACCCCAGCCCCAACCGAAGCCAATACCCCATCCCGGACCGCCGAACCAGGCGACTAAAGCTGGCGCATACCAAGGCCTAACCCAATACGGCCCAGGAGCCCAACCCCAATACCCTCCCCACGAAACCCAACGGCCATAATGGAATGGCGCAAAACCCCATGGATACGCGTCTACCCAGGTCCATCCCCACGGCTCTTCCCAGATCCAGTGGCCATATGTATAAGGAGCCCAATCCGGGGCTACGGACGTTGGAACCCATACTGGTCCGTAATCCGGAGTGTCCTTCCACGTTCCGTACTGATCGAGATCATCCGTGCCGACTGTTCCGGGCGCAACGTGACGCGCAGAAACCGATCGCTCATGTTGCCTGTCGCGTACCTGGCACCATTCATCAAATCCATCGGGCTGCGGTGCATTCTTGGCTTCGTGCGTCAACGATGTGCCGTTACTGAATCGGATTTGTTCTCCTGCACGCACCTGAACGGCCTGCCCTTGGCCGGTGGCTTCGCCGTCCCCCTTCCAAACTGTGACTAGCGTCGTGTCGTCATTGGGATCCGCATCGAAGCGATAGTCTCCCGGCTTCGACACAGTAAATGCCATGTTCGGAGTGTCGATTTCCCAAGTCTCACCGCTATAGAGCTTGCGCAAACTGACGTTGAGTGCGCCTTGGTGCAGCGACACCTGCACAATGTTGTTATCTACGTTCGTGAGTGTGAGACTCGTTTCCGAGTTGATCCGCATGACGCCCGTGCCAAAATCCAGCTCGGCGCGCGAGTCTTTATCTGCCCAAACGTTGTCCGCAATGGTTAGCGGTCGATTTGCTTCAGCCTGCACCCAGTCGTCGGTGCCATGCGGTTGGACGGAAACCTGTCCCGTCATGTAGTCCACGCGCGCCACTCGGCCCGGGGGATCGGCGGTATTCGCCGATGGGTCTTGCGCGCCAGCAGGAGGCGCTGGCTCACCCTGCGCGTCGGGGGTGGGGGGATTGACAGGCTGGTCCTGCGCGCCAGCGAAAGAACCCAACATTAACAGCAGAACTACCAGGAAGCTCGCCGGAATCAATTTGCCTGATTTTTTCATGACCCCTTCTCCTCGAACGCCGCTTCTGGAGCTGCGTTCCGGAGGTCTGTCCTCACGACCGGCCCCCAGATACCTACATCGCCACTATTAATAACCCTTCTGCTGGATAGGAGTTGCGAGCACCCCCCGGCGATGCGGATCCAGAGCGGCGATTACTTCAAAACCCTTCAATTCAATCATATACGCCCGGCTGGGCCGTATCCTAAAGGTAACCATCCGCGGAAAACTTCCGTGGGATGACGTCGCGCTTCCGGGCTATTGGGGGAGCCTTAATTCGAAGCTAAACTTTAGAGTACTTAAGCAGTTACTCTTTCATAAAAGAACTAAAAATTGCAGCGACAAAACCAAAGCTCTCAAGGAAGTGGTGATATGGACGACAAACGCCGCCGCAACAGGAAAAAGGCGGTTCTACCGGTGCGAGTTTTCGGTACTGACAGTTCCGGAAATGCCTACTCGGATCTAGTGCATACTCTCGACATCACTGACTCGGGGGCCAAGATTGGCGGACTCCGGCACAGCCTGGAAGTCGGCACTCTGGTGACCCTGCAATACAAGCAGCACCGGGCAAGCTTTCGAGTGGTTTGGACCGAAGCGGTTCGCGGTCACAATGAGCACCGGGTCGGGCTGCAGGCGTTAGACACAAAGAGTCTGTGGGCGTTCGGTTCTGAGTTGCGTGCCGAGCCTGCCGCCGGAATCTTCTCCGCGGTTGTCCCTTCAGAAGCTTAGTCGACCGATGGGGCCGACATCTGTGCCGCTTCGTGTCTCCAGTGGTTGAAACTGCCTGAATCCCGTACACTTACTGCCGCATCTTTTAGCCGTATGACCAAAATCCATATTCCAACCCCCTTGCGCCAATACGTTGGTAAACAGTCGGATGTCGCGGTGACCGGCGGCACCGTCGCCGAAGCACTGTCAGAACTCGTTTCCAAGCACCCTGAATTGCGCCGCCATCTCTATAGCGATGATGGCAAACTTCGGGCTTTTGTGAATGTGTACGTGAATGACGAGGATGTGCGGTATTTACAGAAAGAAGCGACAACCATCAAAGATAGCGATACAATCTCCATCGTTCCGTCGATCGCCGGTGGAAGGCTCTGATTGCATTCTGACTGCACCATGAAACGGCTTCTCACCCAGCTTCGCTGCTGTTGTTGTTGCCTCTGTTGTCGTCCTTTCTGTTGTTAGTCTCGACCAAAATCCTGAATCTGAGATTCTGAGGTCCTATGGCCACCATTACTCAAGCACAACCCGAAACCACAGCTCTTAATAACGACGAGATTTTGCGCTACTCGCGCCACCTCATCATGCCGGAGGTCGGCATGGAGGGCCAGCAAAAGCTAAAAGCGGCGCGCGTTCTTTGCATTGGCGCCGGTGGACTGGGGTCCCCCCTTGCCCTTTACCTCGCCGCCGCCGGCGTGGGGACGCTTGGGATCGTGGATTTCGATGTTGTGGACTACACGAATCTGCAGCGCCAGATCATCCACAGCACGGCCGATGTTGTTCTTTAGAAGGATGCGGCGGCCACCGAGAAACTGAAAGGCATCAATCCGTTTCTGGTACTTCGCACATTTGAAACCAAACTGACCAGCGAGAACGCA
>JAFAGX010000662.1 GCA_019237515.1 Acidobacteriaceae bacterium | reverse complement strand
ATGTACGTCCAGGATGCGCTCACTTTGGGCAAGCTCACCTTGAATCTCGGAATCCGGGGAGACTTGTATCGTGGGCTAAGTTCCGACAGTTTAGCGGAGCCTCGGGCGGGCGCTTCGTATCAGATCAAGAAAACGAACACCGTGGTGCGTGGATCCTACGGTCGATTCATGGTCACGCCCTACAACGAGAATCTGCTCATCTCAAGTGAGACCGGCGAAGGAGGGCTGGCGCAACATATTTTCGGAGCCTTCGGATCCCAGCCATTGCGGCCGGCCCACCGCAACCATTTCTCTACCGGCTTCGAACAGGCGATCGGGAAATATTTTTCGGTCGAGGCCGATTATTTCTGGAAGTTTACTGATCCTGATTTTGACTTCGATGTTCTGTTCAATACCTCTCTAACTTTTCCTATTCAATGGCGAAAATCGAAAATCGATGGAGCTTCCATTAAGGTCAATGTGCCGGATTTTCATGGGCTGACCGCTTACTCGGTCATGGGACACACACGAGCACGCTTCTTTGGGCCGGAGATTGGCGGCCTGATTTTCAATAACCCTGAGCAGATCAATTCGAACGCTCCATTCCGCATTGATCACGATCAAGCCTTCGAAGCGGTCACACACTTGCAATATCAATACGGAAAGAATGCCCCTTGGTTCGGATTCACTTGGAACTATCAAAGCGGCGAGGTTGCGGGAGCCGTACCGTTTGCGCTCAACCCAACTACACCTGTGAACCTGTCCAATTTGACGGCTGACGAGCAGCTGCAAATCGGACTTGCTTGCGGTGGAGTAGTTCCCAGTCTCGGCACACCACTCACAAGTTGTGCGCCATCGCAACTGACAGCCACTCGCGTCGTAATTCCGGCTCCCGGAACTGAAAACGCCGATCGCAATCCTCCCCGGGTCGCGCCCCGTAATACGTTCGACGTAGGGGCTGGAATGGACAACTTGTTCCGTACCGACCATTACAAAGCGAACCTCCGCTTCACCGTCGTGAATTTGACGAACAAGGATGCGCTTTATAACTTTTTGTCCACTTTTAGCGGTACCCATTTCATCCCGCCGCGCAGCTATACGGCGGAGTTGGGTTTCACGTTCTAGCCCATGTCACTAGCATTGGCCACAAACGAAAACGGCCGGAGGAGGAGTTTCCGGCCGCTTTCTTCCCAGGGGGACGAACAACATCACCTACGATGCCAGCGCTTCCAACGCCAGGCGATCCTGGATCACGAGCGTGCAACCGTCGAGGCGGATCAAATCTTTTTTCTTTAGGTCGCCGATCAAGCGGGTAACGGTCTCGCGCGACGAGCCAATCATTTGCGCCATTTCTTCATGCGTCAGAGCGGCACGAACTCGGATCTCCCCCGATTGGGTCGACTGTTGCCGGTGGGGCAGCCAGGAAAGTAGCAAACGAGCGAGTTTGCCCGCCGAGGAGCGAGCCAGAATCAGGTCATGGATGTCGCGGTATGCAGACTGGAACTCCTGGCTCAGCGCCCGTGAAGAGTGCAGTCCCAGTTCACCGCTCCTTTGAATTCGCTCGATCAACGCGGCCCGTTCGATGAAATTTACCTGACACGGTTCCGTGGTTTCTGCAGTGAGTTCAAAAGGCTGGCCCGAGATTCCCGCGCTCAGACCCAAAACCTCACCGGGTTCCGCAATCCTCAATATGAGTACCTTGCCTTCCCGCGAGGTTGTGGACAACTTAGCCTTCCCGGAACACAGGACGTACACGCCGCGTGGCTCTTGACCTTCGACGAACAGCATCGCTCCACAGGGATACGTTGTGATATGACTCGCCTCGCCTACCGATCGCAATCCATCATCAGACAGAGCACAGAACCATCCGTTCTTGCGAAGTCCGCAGGCAAGGCAATTCTCGACTATTTCCATGCCGTATGGTCCACTAGCCTGGCCCGGCTCTTCGCATTCGCAACCGTCATCCCCAGCATACGAGGTCACTTCCCGGCGAAGTCTCGCCTTTGCTCGGCGCAGATCGCGCTTCAGCACTCGACCATGTTCGGTCCTTGCCAGCAATTCGGCAGCAGACGCGCGCGTATCATGGTCGGAGCAACGAAGAAGAGCTACGAGTTCCCAGCCTGCCGAGGGGTCTCTTTCCAGGTGCCACCTGGAAGCAAGGTGGAAGAGATCCAGCGGATCCATTTTGGGGCCGCTGTATGCATCTGACGAACTCGAATTTTGAACCGGAAGGCGCGATCGGCTGCGGTCTTGAGTCGTTCCCGCAGACAGCCCAACAAACTCTTCTCTGCGTTCTCGCAGTCGTATTGTGGACCTTGCCTCCGAAGGCCGCGGAGTAGGGTCTCTCCCCTCAGGCACTGATGCCAGCGAATTCAAACGCTCATAGCTTGTCGTACTCATGAGTTACTAGTCATCAGCAACGGGGCACTGGGCGAAACACAGATGTGAGCCGAAGGCTCCGAAATTAGGAAGAAACTTACACCGTCGCAAGCTCAGTACCAAAGCGGAACAAGGATCGCAAGTTATGGGAAATAATAGCGAAACTGGTGCAACCCAAACTTCAGGTTGGGGATCGAAAATGACGACTTTACGGCAGCGTGCCGAGAAATCGGCACAGGGCATCTTGGGCCGTCAGAACAGAAATTTAATTTTGGTAGTCTTCCCGTGTGATCCCGAGCTTTTGCATGCGGGATTGCAAAGTGGTTCTTTTCATTCCCAGGCGCGCAGCCGCGCCGTGCATGCCTGCAATGACTCCGCCAGTTTCGCGAAGCACGCGAACAATATGTTCACGCTCAAGGCTCTCCAGAGTCGAATTTTGGGGAGCATTCTGCATCTCGCTCCGTAGCTCCGCGATAGGCACGCTCAGCGTCGTCCCTTGGGTGAGGATAACGGAACGCTCGATGAGGTTTTCCAGCTCCCTTACATTGCCTGGCCATATCCAGCTTTGCAACGCACGCATTGCCTCTTCCGGGATCGTATCGATTTGCTTGTTCATCCGGCTCGCAAACTTTTGGACAAAGTAACGGACTAACAGAGGTATATCTCTTTCGCGGTCTCGCAGAGATGGGAGCTGCACCGGGAACACATGCAGCCGGTAAAATAAATCACTGCGGAACTCGTGGGTGCTCACGCTCTTAGCCAGATCACGATTCGTAGCGGCAATCAGGCGGATGTCCACTTTGATCGTGCGCGAACTACCCAGGCGCTCGAACTCCTGATCTTGCAGAACTCGCAAAAGTTTGGGTTGGAGCTCCAAAGGAATCTCGCCGACTTCATCAAGGAAGAGTGTCCCTTTATCGGCCAACTCGATCCGGCCGACCTTTTGGGTAATAGCCCCGGTGAAGGCGCCCTTTTCGTGACCAAACAGTTCACTTTCCAGCAGCCCTGTAGGGATGGCTGCGCAGTTCAGCTTTATGAAATTGCCGTTTTTCCGGGTACTCAGGCGGTGAGTCGCATGCGCGATTAACTCCTTACCGGTCCCCGTTTCTCCCAGGATCAACACTGTTGCATCGCTCGGTGCAACGATTTGTACGTTGCTCAAAACTCGTTGCAGGGCGGGACTTTCTCCGACAATTTCGTCGAATTCGCGGGCAGAGCGGACTTCATTCTGCAGATAAATATTTTGTTTATCCAACCGTTGCGTCAGTTCTCGAATTTCACGATGAGCGGCCGCGCTGTCAATTGAGAGCGCCACCTGGGCCGCTACCTGTTTCAAAAACGGAAGTTCATGAGCATCAAAGGCATTCTCTTGGTTCCACCCCAGATTCAACGTGCCCACAGTGCCCTTTCTTGAAATTAAAGGGAGCAGGCAAACCGACTTTATCCCCGATTCTGACAATCTCATCAGAAATGCCGAAGCTCCGGACGCCAAGTCAGCAGAGTTGTGAATCTTGACCTCGCCATGTAGAAATGTGGGCCCGTATGCCGATTCGTGATCCGGCACAATTTCACCACTTCGGGCTTCCTGCCCGGGAAGCGACGTAAAATCGTGCACCCGAAGATGGCGAACAGTTCGGTCATATAGCGTCATGCCGCTGAAATCATGCGGAAGAATCTTTTTCACAAAATCAGAGATCACTGCAATGACTTCCGCTTCTTCCAGTGCAGAGGTCATTGCCGCGCTGAACTGCAGAAAGATATCCCGACTGTCAGCTTCCGCTTCAGAGCCTAGCTCCCTGCCCGGCGGTGGATACGTTGCCGGACCAAGTTCCATCACCACAACACCGACCCGCGTCGTTTTTCCTTCCTCTTCAGCGATCGGGAAAAAATTGGAGATCCAATGCCCAGGGTCGCTCCTGTTCGGAAGTGCCGCCACGAGCTCAAGATTGGAAACCGACTCTCCCATCGCGAGCACTTGGCGTAGCGTGGCTTCGATTGTGGGTGCGGCATCCCCAAGGATTTCGCGGACTGTCTTGCCATAGTGCGCCGCGGTGGGCAATCGATTCATTTGCGCTAGCGCATTGTTGATATATACGCAATGCAGATGCTCATCCCAAATGGCAAAACCTACATTGGGAGCATCCAGCATCTTGCGCATCAACTCAGGCGCAATTGGAGATTGGTTGGCAGAGGAGAACCCCGAATTTTCCGAGTCTTCGGCTCTACAAACAAACTGCATGAGCTTCTCCTGGCAGACGAGGATGGAGAACTCCGCCCGGGGGATTTGTCGAATCAATTTTTTTCGAGCCAAGGATCAAATCAGAATGATTCTGTAAGAGGACGCCTAGGCACACCACAAGGAGAGCTGGCATGACGTGAGGCTGAGCAGCCCACACGTGATAACCAAAAGAGCCCCATGGTCGCGAAGTGGCTGACACGGACATTTGCAAACGAGCCCGAAAGGCACTGCTCCCCCTCGCGCAAACCTTTCCGTGACAGCGAAATTATAGGTGAAGGAACTTTTTAAGCAACACTTTTGTTTGCTTCGGTGAGATTAATTTCTTTGACCTGTTTGGTTTCTTTACATTTGTCATCGTTTGTTCCCATGCTGGGAATTCCATCCTCAAATTCCGCCTTGAAGAGGGTTCGGGCTATCATGACAAGATGGCGCGAGGATGGGAAAGCAAATCCGTAGAGGAGCAGCAGTCCGAGGCTAACCGAGCCACGGCAAAGCCAGCGCCACCGCTGACTGCAGAAGAGAAGGCGAAACAGCATAGTAGGGACACTCTGATGTTAGCCCGGTCTCAGGTGCTGGAGCGTTTAGAAAGAACCTCCAATCCTCGACATCGCGACGTGTTGGAGCGAGCTTTGGCAGATTTAAACGCCCAGATAGCTCGGCTGTGCTAAGCCTTTAGTGGCCTAGGCCCTCCTTTGCCTTGCAGGTATAATGAATCCTATCCCCCATGAAAGCATACGTTTACGTTTCGCTGAAGAAGAGCGTGCTCGATCCCCAGGGAAAAACGATTTTCGATGCGCTCAAAAAGATGGGCTACAAAGGTTTGGAGGAAGTGCGCCAGGGCAAATATTTTGAGATCAGCCTCGATGGTGGTTTGAGCCGGGAAGAGGCAGAAGCGGAAGTGGGGCGCATTGCCCATGAAGTCCTCACTAACCCCGTCATCGAGGAATTTCGCGTTACGCTCGAGAATTAAACCTTCGCGAGTCGATATATCTAGAATTATTCGGTCCCCCGCCGAGATCAGGAGTAAATAGCCATGTGCGGCATTGTGGGATATGTGGGTAAGAAG
>JAFAGX010000646.1 GCA_019237515.1 Acidobacteriaceae bacterium | reverse complement strand
GCAGTTAGTACGGACACAATAAGCAAGAATCCTATGATCAACTTTGAATGTTGCTTTTGGGAGCCGTTATGATGACAAGCCATGCCCAGCGCAGCCAAAAGCTTCCGGTTTGGAGTTTTCGAGCTTGATGTTGTCGCGGGAGAATTGCGCAAATCGGGTATTCGTCTGAAACTGCAGGAGCAGCCTTTCCAGGTATTACTCATCATGCTGGAACGGCCAGGCCAACTCATCAGCCGCGACGAATTGCGCAAGACACTTTGGAAATCTGACACATTCGTCGATTTCGACCACAGCCTCAACACCATCATCAACAAACTCCGCGAGGCTCTGGGAGATTCGGCTACCAGCCCTCGTTACATTGAAACCCTCGCAAAACGAGGCTATCGATTTCTCGCACCTGTAGAAGCTCTGAGCGGAGGAGCGGAGACTCCGCCTTCCGTTGCTAAATCACCGGCTGCTATCTCGACCTCGTTCCTCACTCACCCCGACGAGTTACCGTTCATGCCCTCTGGGCCAGTACGGATCCTTTTTGTTCTGATCCAGCTTATGTATCTCAGCTTCTACATCACTGCTCTGGCTCGCCTTTCTGCCATTCAAGAACTGCTCGATGGCAAGTTCGGCAGCGCAGACTGGGTCACGATTGTTCTGGTGGTGTCGGCCGCCGTCGGAATTCCATTGCGGCTCTATCTACTCTCTTATGTTTCATTCGATGTAAAAGATCTCAGCCGAAAATTCCTGCCCATGTTCATCCCGACATTCATCCTGGATGAGCTTTGGGCACTGTCGCCGTTCCTGCTTGCTCCCCGTATCGGAATCGGACTTTCTCTGGCCGCGACCGCCGGGCTTGTCTATGTTCCTTTCGCTGAGCGCACGTTAGTGTTGATGCGTGATCGTTCTAAGCCGGCTTGACTCGTATTGAAACCCACACTTCCGAGAACTTGATTCCGTCCTGGTGAGAATACCCAGCAATCACTCACCATGAAATTGGCGCCGGAGCACGCAAGTATCGCGAATCCATTGGCGATCACGACCGAAAAACCCAAAACGCCGACTAGTAACCTCATCATCAGTAGATTACCCGTCAGCGAGATCACGCCGTTACTTAGATGGAATCGGAAAAGACGTTTGACCATCACTGGCCAGTGCTTTCCGTCACGGTCACTCCAGGTGAATTGCTGATGCCATAAAAAATTGTGGACAATGGCGGATTCCACTGCCATCGCTGTCGCGATCAGGTAATCAATGTGCAACTTCACGAGCCCGAAAAGAACGATGAACTGAACTGCAATGCCAACCGCCCCCACTGCAGAAAACTTCAACATCCTGTGTTGCCACTCGCAAAGATCCGGCGCTCTCACAAAACAGCCTCTTGCCTGTAGAGTTGTACGGTGTGACGAATTGCTGAAATCACTAGCATGACACCCATACCCGCAATCGCGATAATCCCGCCAAAGTCGAAGAGCAACATGCGATGGCCAGCAATCCGTATCGTGGGATGAGCCAGCAGAGCCACATTGCCGATCGCTAACAGAATGCGAATTTCCGTCGGCCCAAACTTCCAATACGAGAGCTGAAACTTGCCAATCGTGTAGGTGGCCAGGTATGACTCAATCGAAAGCATTAGAAATGCAACCAGCATCCCGATGGCGATCTCCGGATGCACGTACCCAGAAAGAGCCATGCCTCCCATGAGGAAGAATGCCCCCACCGTGCCCGTGATGTGGTCAACATAGAACCCGTACCGGGGCCGCTGTCGGTTGCGAAATCTAGCCAAATTTCCATCGAGACTGTCTCCAAGCCAGTTGAGGCCCAGAAAGACTATGCCCAGAATCAACGCATACGGGTGAAACCTCGCTACTGCATAACAAACCCCGGCGAGGCATTGAGAGATAAAACCCAAGGCCGTCAGATGATCCGAGTTGATACCGGAAGGAGTGTGCCGCGCCAGCCAAATCATAATCCGCTGTTCCGGCCCGGAGACGATGCTTTGTTGAATGCGAGCGGCGGGCGCAAACGAGATTTCGTCGCCGTAGTTCGACACAGGTTTAATTCCTCCAGCCATCAACTCCTCCTGCAATTTTGGATATTCTTATCACCATGTAATGCATGGTCGCGTAAATAAACACTGAAGCTGAGATTACAGCGAACGGCAAACGCGAATCCAGGCTGCAATGTAACCGCGAATACCAGCAGCAGGTCATTCATTCTGACCATATCGAACAAGACACAGTTCAGAGGAGGGATGGCCGAAGGAGGTTGTGAGGGGCCTTCAATGGACATAACAAATTCTGAACCATCGCAGCCACACCGAGAATCATCTATGCTCAGGAGGGAAGGAATCCGATGCCGAAAAAGCAGCCCGACGCGACCACATCAAGAATCAATGCTCAACCCCGACTGCATCAGCGTGCTGGCGAAATCCAGGCTTACGGAACTGTAAGCCACATGCTGCCGCTCGAACTGGAAGAACCGGTCCGGCTGGAGATGACCGAACAGCTGAACCAACTGCTCGCTGACACAATGACATTGCGGGATTTATACAAGAAGTCTCACTGGCAGGTAGCTGGCCCCACCTTTTATCAACTTCACCTACTGTTCGACAAGCATTTTGACGAACAGGTCGAACTCGTCGACTCCATTGCCGAACGAATTCAGTTGCTCGGAGGCATTAGCATTGCGATGGCGCCGGATGTGGCTGAGACAACTCAGATTGAACGCCCACCCCGCGGACGTGAAGAAGTTCCGGTTCAGTTGTCGCGCCTTCTAGATGCGCACCAGATCATTATTCGCCAGACTCGCAAGCTGGCAGAGCGCGCTTCTGAACTGGGCGATGAGGGGACCAACGATCTCGTGGTAAGCGAGGTTCTGCGTCGCAATGAACTGCAAGTCTGGTTTATCAGCGAACATCTGGTAAACATGCCGCTGGTGAAAGCTGTAGATCCAGGCGAGAGCAGACGCTCGGCCTGAGTTCACAGTCGGAATGATGTCCCATCGCCGAGTCATCGGGCGTGTGGACCGACGTGGCGGCTTTCATCTATAGCTACCGACATTTCCGTCGCTGAGCGTTGACCTTGTCAATGCGTCAGGAGGTATTTAAATGGCAGATAAATGTGATCATCTCAATCAGATAAAAATGACCAGCACCAACACACATGTCTGCGAAGATTGCGTGAAGATTGGCGACAGCTGGGTGCATCTTCGCATGTGCCTGGAATGCGGTCATGTGGGATGCTGCGACTCATCCAAAAACAAGCATGCTACGAAACACTTCCGCCAGGAGCATCATCCGCTAATGCGTTCAATTGAGCCGGGAGAATATTGGGTGTGGTGCTACGTCGACCAGTTCATGCCCGGTGAGGTCCGCGGCAGGAACTTCGTGCCGCTTTCGGGCTAAACAATAAACCCTCTCAGTGCGCTGAGAGGGTTTCGTATCAATCTGGCGTACAGGGCTAGGCACGAACTACATTTGCTGCCTGGAAGCCTTTCGGTCCTTTCAACAAATCAAACTCCACGGTTTCACCTTCGTTCAAGGTACGATAACCGTTTTCCTGGATCGCGGAGAAATGAACGAAAACATCCTCCCCTGTGGACCGCTGGATAAAGCCGTATCCTTTAGCCCCGTTAAACCACTTCACTGTCCCTTTCTCTCTCACAGAAAAACTCCTTTCGCCTCTGCTATGAATTGAAATCCCACGTCCCTCGTATCGCGCACCTTCGTACGACCCCCTCCGAAGACGTGGACTACACCCGTTTCCGCTTCCCCGCGAAACAAGAAAGACCCCTGGGTTTCGCACCTCTGGTTGAAGCGGGCGCGAAGCTCAGGAGCCTGTCGTGGTGGCGCGAGTTGCGACTACAAAGCACAAACATCAACCCAAACGAAAACATCGTTGCCCATAAAATGTGGCAACGAGCACAAGATAATACCATCTACTTACGTTCTGACAAGAGGAATTTGCGCCAATGAAACAACTTACACCGCAATCGGTCGGCAGGCAGGAAGGCAATCATGTCAGCGGCGAATGATAACGTTCGCACAAAGAGCCTGTAAGTTTCTGATTATATTGCATTCTCTGCACAAAACTTTGGGCTTCTCAGATTGCGACAAGATATGGTCTTAGTGAAAAGTTGTCCGCATGGAGGAAAGGAAACTGCCAACTCGGTGGCGACCGCGCCACGTCCTGCCGCTATCGCGCCAATGAATTTGAAAAAGCAACGACTGCCCAAACAAGCAAAAGCGCAATCGCCAACCCGCCAACAAAGATCAGTTTGGTGGCCTCATCGAGCGAAGAGGAGCGCCGCTTATGGTACATAACTGCACCTCGAAAACTAACGTCGAAGGGGCGCGATCGGAGGGGTAGGGCTATACAAATGTTATGCGAAAGGCGCGGTCAGCGCAAGATGCAATTCGATATTCGAAACGGTGTAGGGTGTCGTATTGGATAACCCTGCGTAATACCTACTGCGGTTGTTTGGACTTCTTCATCTTCAAGCTGATCGCGATTTTGAGCACGGCTCCATCGGTAGGATCAACTTCGAAAACCGCGTCACTGCGGTAATCACGGTTGTCGACCCGGTATTTGAAAACGCTGTACCACTGAAAAATATTTGTATCAACCGGAGGGCCGTACTTGGCTTGCAACTGCGCGGCGGTGTAACTGTGGTCCGCAAGTTGAAGCATGACGTACGCCTCCGGCTTGCTATCACTCCTCACAGCTGCAATTTCCGAGAATGGAAATGGGCCGTGCGTCATTTGGTAATCGACAACGGCCGATTTGTGTTTATGAAACATCCCTTCCTGCACGATTTCGTCAATGCGCCGGGTCACTTCCTGGTTCAACTCAGAACGGTCCACGATCTTCGCGCATGCGCTCAATTGAAAATGGCACTCGGTGCGAATCTCGTCCACTTCATAGATGCGAAGCACAGTGGAATTCTCGAGTACCGCCTTAATGGCTTGCTCTCCGGGTAGAGCTGCTGCTGCCGCAAGTTGCGGAACCATGTCGCGCCAGTCGAAATCGTCAGCGGAATAATTCCGCTGCGGGGTTACCCGATTGTCGTTGAATGCAATGCATAGGTTCCCCGCGAGTAGCACACATAAAAAGCTGAAAACAACGGTTGCGACC